>JAAZLY010000192.1 GCA_012799115.1 Bacillota bacterium | reverse complement strand
ATCTCCCGGATACCAGAGAGAGAAAGCAATGCGAAAACTATACCCGAAATGAACACTGCTCCCAAAGCAGTCTGCCAAGTATAACCCATACCAAAGACAACAGAATAGGTGAAATAGGCATTTAAGCCCATCCCTGGGGCCAGAGCAAAGGGATAGTTGGCCAAGAATGCCATGAGCACGGTTGCTAGAATGGCCGAGAAGGCCGTTGCCATCAGAACAGCATCAAAGGGCATGCCGGTTTCAGCCAAAATGCTCGGGTTCACAAACAGGATGTAGGCCATGGTCATAAAGGTCGTGATCCCCGCCATAACCTCGGTACGTACGTCAGTTTTGTTCTCCTTCAGTCTGAACTGTCGTTCCACCCAACCTCCACTAGACGGGACCATGCTGGACTTGGTACTCATTTGTTCTAGTTCCTCCTTAAAGCAATAGTTTTTTAAACTTCCAGCATTATCATTCGGCGCGAAGCCGACAATTCCTGCCAGATTATCAAAAAACTGTCCGCTTTTTTCGGGACTAGCTGGCTCCCCCTGTTTCACTAAAGTCTTCCTTATACTGCAACAGGAAGAGATTGTGGTATAATCCCTTTTCTGCAAGGAGTTCCTGATGTGTACCTTGTTCGCGGATCTTCCCCCGATGCAAGACGATGATCTTATCTGCATCTTGGATCGTAGATAGGCGGTGGGCTACAACCAAACTGGTTCGTCCAGCCAAGAGACGTGGCAATGCATCTTGGATTAGCATCTCGGTCTCTGTGTCAATATTCGCGGTCGCCTCATCTAGAATGAGAATGGCTGGATCGTAAGCCAAGGCGCGGGCAAAAGCAATCAGCTGTCTTTGCCCTGCAGAGAGCGTCGAACCTCGTTCGGTGACAGGTTCATCATACTTTTTAGGCAAGGCATCAATAAAGTGATGGGCATTGACATGCCTGGCCACACGTTCCACTCGTTCCTTGTCAATGGCAGGATTGTTCAGGCGGATATTCTCCCCGATGGTTCCTGAAAACATAAAGACGTCCTGCATCACAAGGCCCACATTGCGCCGCAGTTCTTCGATATTGAGCTCCTTGATATCCTTACCGTCAATCAGAATCTGCCCCTTTTGGATGTCATAAAAGCGCGAAAGTAGATTCATGATGGTGGACTTTCCTGCACCGGTGGCTCCCACAAAAGCGATGGTCTGACCTGGTTCCACTGTGAAGGATACATCCCGTAAGACCCACTCTTCCCCCACATAGGCAAACCAAACGTTTCGAAACTCGATATGTCCTTTCACCTCACCCATAGGCAAGGGATTGGCTACATCTGCAATAGCCGGTTCTTCATCTAGAATCAAGAAGATTCGTTCCGCTGAAGCCATCGAGGCCTGCATGATATTGTACTTTTCTGTCAAGTCATTGATGGGCCTAAAGAAGAGCTCAATATAGTTCACAAAGGCGTAGAGAACACCAAAATCGATTGCTCCCTGTACCACTTGTCCCCCGCCAACCCAGATCAAGAGAGCCATAGCCAGTGAATACACAAGTTCTATGGAAGGTCTAAAGACTGCGAAGACTCTGAGTTCCCGCATGCTAGCCCGGAAGTGGCTGGAGTTGACCTCGTCAAACTCTTTGAACTTCCGCTTTTCCTGCCGAAAGATCTGTACGAGCCGCATACCTGAGATATTCTCGGCGAAGTTTGCATTAATGCGCGCTAGCCGCACCCTGGTTTCCCGGTAGGCTGCTCTGGCCTTCAAGCGGAAGATTGCTGTCAAGACCACAATGAGGGGAAGCGTTGCCAAGGATACTAAAGCCAACCGCACATTCAAACGGAACATGACAACAATGATTCCAAGAATCATAAAAATGTCTTTGAAAAGATTGACCAAGACCGCCGTATACATCTCATGCAGGTTCTGCGTATCATTGGTGACCCTGGTTACCAAGCGCCCCACTGGATTGCCATCAAAAAAGGCCAAGGCCAGGCGCTGCAAATGGTTAAAGATGTCACGGCGGATATCGAAAACGATGCGCTGCCCTGTAAACTGGAGGGCATAAGCCTGGATGTAGTTAAGGACAAAACCAAGGGAGACAACAATCAGTAAGACGATCCCAAGGCGTAAGATGGCTGCACGATCGATGCCACGCAGCTCACGAACTTCCTCAGGGGAGAGTGTCAAAACAAGATCGCCTGTGACGCTCCGCAGGAGTTGCTGGTCACCTTGGCGGGCCAGTTCAAAACGGAGCACATCTTCTGCATCGGACGCATTCTTGACCCTTCTTAGGGTATAGCCTTGTACGGAAATCAGCTCTTCGTCCTCTACCCCTGCCTCTACTTGAACATAGGAAATGTTTGAACCTAGGATATGATCATCAATGGCTACCTTTACAAGGTAAGGTCTGGCCAGATCCGTTACGGCAATGGCCAGGAGTAATACCACACAAAGTGCAATTAAGGCCCAATAGGGTTTGGCATACTTCAATAGACGCCGCATTAAGCGGGCGTCGTACGCTTTACCTAGGGTTTGTTCTTCCTGAAAATGATCCAACTCTCTCACCTACCCTTACCCTTTAGCTGACGCTTTCAATTTGCTCCTCAAGGAGCTGTTTCTGGTACAACTCTTTGTATAATCCATCTTCGACAACGAGTTGATCATGGTTGCCTCTCTGGGTGATCTGCCCTTCCTCGAGGACTAGAATCTGATCGGCCCCCTGCAAGGTAGAGATCCGGTGGGAGACAATGATCACTGTCTTACCAGGAAACACTCGCTTGAGATTCTGCAAGATGGCCTCCTCCGTCTCTGTATCGACGGCAGAGAGACTATCATCCATAATCAGGACTTGGGGTTCTTTGATCAAAGCCCGGGCAATGGAAATTCGTTGCTTCTGCCCACCTGAGAGGGTGACTCCCCGCTCACCGACCACTGTATCAAACTGCTTCGGAAACTCGACAATGTTGTCGTAGACTTGGGCGATCTTAGCGTACTCACTCACCTTGTCTAGATCTGCTCCCGTTGCGGAAAAATCGATGTTCTCCCGGATGGTGGCAGAAAACAGAAAACTGTCTTGGGGCACATAGCCAATCTGATCCCGCAGGACTTCAAGGGATACCTGATCGATATCCACATCATCGAGTTTGAGCATACCTGGCTCTACATTGTACATTCTGACAATCAGATTAAGGAGAGTGGTCTTGCCAGAGCCGGTTCGCCCCAGAATTCCCACTACTTGTCCAGGTAAAATGGTAGCATTAATGCCTTTCAAGACGGGCGCCGCTGACATGGGATAGCGGAAAGAAAGATCGCGAAATTCGATCTTGCCCCCGAGTCTTGGCAACGCTCCGCCACTAGGCGGATCGGTAATCTCAGAGCGCTGGCAAAGGATGTCGTTGAGACGATCCATGGATGCTTTGCCCCTTTGAATCATGTTCATCCCCCAGCCAATGGCCATCACCGGCCAAGTGAGCATACCCAGATAGCTGTTGAAGGCAACAAAGTCACCAATGGTAATGGAACCGTCTAGGACCAAAGTGCCTCCATAACCAAGGACAATGATAAAGCTGAGTGCCGCAAGGTAACCAACGAGGGGATGAAACAGAGCATGGATTCGGACGAGATCCATGTTCTTGGCGACATTGTACTCATTGACTTCACGGAAGCGTTCTTCTTCACTCTTTTCCCTAGCGAAACCTTTAATCACTCGAATGCCAGAGAAGTTTTCTTGCACTCGATCCGTGAGGTCGGAGAAAGCCTCCTGCACGCGCCGAAACCGGCCATGAATCACTCGACCAAAACCAACAGACACTAAGACCATAATCGGTAATGGCAACAAGGCAACTAAGGTCAGTTTGAGACTAATGGTTCGGGCCATCATAATAACGATTACGCTGGTTAAGAAGAGCGCATCGACAGAGCTAACGATACCTGGTCCTAAGGCCATACGTACAGCGTGAATATCGTTGGTGGCGTGGGCCATTAGATCGCCTGTCTTGTGATGGTTAAAGAAATCGGTAGATAGTCCTTGTAGATGCTCAAACAGCATGTTCCGCAATGTGTATTCCATTTTGCGTGCTGTGCCCATAATATTGATCCTCCAATAATAACGGAAGAGGGCGATCACTAAGGAAAGCAAGACAAAGCGTACGAGAAAGGCGAGAAGATCGCCTCGGGCAAAGTCACCCGAGGCCACAAGATCGGTCAAATTGCCCAACAGTTTTGGGATAATTAACTGGGCTAGGTTGGTCAAGAGTAGTGAACCAATGCCCAGGAAGTAATAACGTTTGTGTTCTAACAGAAAGTCCTTTAGTCGTAAGAAACTCTTAATAACATTCACTCCCCTACCCTATGCTCTAGTCGTTCAGTTGATCGGGATGGGTTTCTTCAGGCGAGCAGATTCATAGGCTGCAAGTGCCACTTCAAGAGCCTTTAGCCCGTCATAGCCTGTAATGCTTGGCTCCCGGTTCTCCTTGATCATGGTGATGAAAACGTCAATAAGGCCAGAATCCATATCCTCGGCGAAGGAACGTTGAGATACCTTTTTCTTTTCATCATCATAGACCATAAAGTTCTGTGCAAAGGCATCGAGCTGGATCACTCCCTTGGTACCAGTGATCTCCAAAGTGACATCACCCCAAGTAGGATTGGTTCTCGGCCTTGACCAGCTCGGATCTTGCGTGACAATGATCCCGCCTTCCATCTCCATACTTAGCATGCCGCAATCATCAATATCTACATCCCAGAGCATTTGGTCCACCTCTGCATAGACGGAGACAAACTCCTTGCCCAAGAACCAGCGAATTAGGTCTACAACATGGACGGTATGATCCATAACTGCACCGCCACCTGCGAGAACTGGATCGACAAACCAACCACCTGGCATTTGACCATGGTTCGTACCGGTGATGGCTAAAACATCTCCGATTTGCCCTTGATCGAGCATTTCCTTAACCCGCATTACTGGAGTGGCAAAACGTACGGGAAAAGCGATTTGGAGCTTAACATTATGTTTCTGGCAGGCTTCGATCATAGCCTGGCCATCTTCTAGTGTTGTCGCGATGGGCTTTTCGCAAAGTATGTGGCAACCATGCTCTGCCGCAAGTTCGGTGAACTCACGGTGCCGGTTGTTCTCAGAGCAGATGATCACGGCGTCTACCTGGGCCAAAAGCTCAAGGGGGTCGGAGTAGAATGTCGTATTCATCCCCTTGGCACCCGCCTCTCCCCGCTTTTGATCGGGATCATAGACGCCCACTAAGGAACAATCCGTTCGGTTTTGCAGGGCACGGGCATAACTATGGGCGTGCATATGGGCTAGGCTGAGAAATCCTATTTTAACGGTCACAATATTCCCTCCCTAGAGTTTGACAACTTGGCCTGTGCGAACTGATTCAAGGGCTGCCAAAGCTACGTTTAAGGTCTCATAGGCATCGTGGGGCGTAATCAAGGGCTCTCTGTCCTCTTTGATGGCCTCCACCATATCCAATAGTTCTAAGGCATAGGGGTTCACAGCTGTCGGCCCGACCTGAAGTCTTACACCTGCAGCAGTCATCGTGCGAATAGGTTCGGTGCTGCGGCTATCGAAGGAGATCAGACCATTGGTGCCAGCCATCTCGACTCTGGTGTAGAACTGTCCAGGGAAATTGGTCCAGCTACCCTCAACATGTCCGATGACTCCATTCTTGAAGCGAAGGACGATCATCGCATGTTCTAACTGCTCCTCTGCTCGCCCCCTGGTGCTCTGAGCATACACTCTCTCTACATCGCCAAAGAGCCAACGGCAATAGTCCAGATCGTGGATCAATAGGTCAAGGATAACTCCCCCGCTCTGATCAAAGTCAGCGAACCAGTTCTGATAGCCCATGGGAAACTGGCTCCCACCTCTAAACGTACGAATGACACCTGGCTCTCCCACTTCGCCATCCTTGATGCTTTGGCGCATCTTCTGGTAAGCCGGTGTAAAGCGCACTACATGTCCGATACCAACCTTCTGTTGGTACCCCGAACTTAACTCTACCATCCGCTGTCCTTCCTCGAGGGAACGAGCTAAAGGCTTTTCGCAAAAGACATGCTTGTCACCTTCGATAGCCCTGCGCATGACCGACTCATGAAGCGGGGTCGGGACACAAATATCAATGAGATCTACATCATACTTCTCTAGCATCTCATCCACACTGGCCACAGCCGGCAAGTTCCAGTCGTTTTGAGCTTTCTCAAGACTTGCAGCGTCACAATCGGCCACAACAGCAAGTTTAGAACCTGGGACTTCTTGCCAAGCCTGAGCATGTAACCGACCTATGGTACCATAACCAACGATTCCCACTCGAATCATCTAGATCACCTCATCTTTTCGGATCTTAAAACAAATTCTCGTCTGTAAATCAAATCCCTGCATATTTCAGGTAACAAAAAGAGCCCCAGGGCCTGGCCCCAGGGCAGAGTAACATTTGAACTAGGCTCCTCCTCTGCTCACTCTATCCTCCAAGAGGGAGACCGCGTAGTAGAGGATGACCGAAACGACCAAGAGAAGCAAGACACTGGCCATGACCAAGGACATATTGAATACTTGACCGCCGTAGATGATCAGATAGCCAAGACCTGCTTTGGAGGCCAAAAACTCGCCAACAATTGTTCCCACAAGGGATAATCCCACATTGACTTTGAGGGCTGCAATCATGGTAGGGACACTTGCAGGAATGACGACCTTACTGAGGACCTGCCCCTTGGTACCGCCAAAGGTCCGAACCAGTTTGATCTGATTGGCATCCACTTCTTTAAAGCCTGTGTGCATCATCATAATGGTAACAATGATGGAAACGGAGATGGCCATCGCTACAACTGCGGTGATTGT
>JAAZLY010000191.1 GCA_012799115.1 Bacillota bacterium | reverse complement strand
TGGCTGTAGTTCCTTGGTTGAGAGAGTTGTACCAGTCAGCGTTCCACCACATCTCGACGTCGATGGTACCTTCATCAATCAATTCACCCCAGAATTCGAATACTTTCTCAGCGCCGGGGTTGGTAAAGTCGATATACCAGTTGCCATCGTGGTAGTCAAACATCTTCACACCAGATTGCCAAACAAGGCCGACCCACCATAGTGCATAGCCTAGAGGTGGTCCGTTGAACACGAGGTCGGGTCTAGCTTGACGGAACTTTCTTGCCTGTGTTGCGAAGTCATCCCATGTTACGGGGACTTCTAGGTCATATTCTTCAAAGAGGTCTTGGCGGTAGAAGAACGTAATTGCACCGCTATCTTGTGGTGTACCATAGATAACACCGTCTAAAGAAGACCAGCCTAAAGCTTGCTCTCCGTAGAGTTCTACAAAGACGTCCTCAGGTAGCCACTCATTGATGGGTTGGAATGCCCCAAGATCCATGTATTGGGGAGCAAACGAATATTCCACCATCAGAACGTCTGGAAGACCAGTACCAGCGGCCAAAGCAGTTTGAGCTTTCTCATAGTGTACGCCGAAATCTTCCCACTCAACCTTGATGTTGGGATATACCTTTTCGAACTCCTCAATGGAATAATTCTCGTTGCTGGTCCATGCCCACATCGTGATCGTTGTTGGTTCCCCGGTGTACTCGGGATAGTAATTTGCAGCAGCAGCGGGCATGCAGAGCAAGAGCATCACTAAAAATGCTACGAAAATCCTTTTCATTGACTTGTCACTCCTTCATTCTCGTTGTTTTAGGGGTAATTCTAGACTCGACATGATAGACAACTTGTGCCGCTTAGTTAAGATCCTCTTAACATCCCCCCTTCATACCAGCAATCTGGGTTTCTCTACAAATCCCAAGTGCTTAAAACCGCTTCTAACGCACCATTGGGCCATCAAGGTATGATGTCCGACGTGTGCTGGTCATTACCTATTCTACGCCTCTTCGTAAATGTCCTTTTATTCTTTTTAAGAAAACAGGCAAATTATGAACATAGCTATTTGCGTTGCTCGATTTCGTCAACTAAATCGGTATAACGGGGCGTTGAGTTTACGAATCGGACAAGAAATTAATATTTCGGGAGGGTTTTGACTGGTGCTCGAGAAACTATACTACAAGGTCTGATGTCATACAACGTCTCCAAATTGTATCAATTTTGTGCAGGAAGATTGGGAGGCTTTACTTATTATTATGTGACAAAGGGGTGATATATGGCTAAACATAACGGTTTTGGTCGTAAAGGGGTCATTTTTAAGGTATGTGACAGATGTCTTGTCGTTCGTAAACATCGAGGAGGGGACAAATGAGACTGAAAAGTACAGTTTTTGTTGTGATTGCCACTGTTTTGAGCTTGTGTCTATCAAGTTTGGTCATGGCTGTTGAACCCCCAAGAAACGAAACGCTTATTGTAGACATCCTAACTGGAAAAGTTGGTAACCCAGGGAACTTTAACTTCTGGGCAACTTGGGTAGGAAACGATAAAGGACTTCAGCAGCTCGTCATTGATCCTTTGTGGATGGCGGATTATGTCACGGGTGAAATCATTAATGTTCTGGCCAGTGAGAACCCAATTTACAATGAGGATTTCACACAGATGACGGTGAACCTGCGCGAAGGGGTTTATTGGAACGATGGGGTTGAGTTTACCGCTGACGACGTGGTGTATACTGTAACCCTTAGTATGGAGACGCCTGGATTTGGCTACCATACCCAGTTTAACCAGAATATTGCCCAGGTGAACAAAACTGGTCCATACACAGTAGTCTTTGACTTAAAAGAGCCGAACTCTAGGTTCCACTATCAGTTCTTAGATAGGTGGGGTGCCTGTCGTATTTTGCCAAAACACATCTTCGAAACAGCCGAAGATCCATTGAGTTTTCAGTTTAACCCACCTGTGGGAACGGGTCCTTACACACTTGTGGAATACGACCTAGGTGGTTATTGGTTCTTGTATGAACTCAGAGAAGATTGGGACAGAACTGCAACTGGAATGCTCTATGGCAAACCTGCCCCTAACTATGTCAAATTTATACACTATGGTGATGCATCGAAAAAAGCGATGGCGCAAATTAGTCATGAACTAGATATGGCCGACTTGACCCCTGAGTCCCTTCAGGTTGTCTTGAGCCGTAATGAGTACGCACGTGGATTCTACGAAGACTTCCCCTGGGCAGAACTTCTACACCCAGCAGTCACTGGTGCGGCATTTAACACCCTTGTGGAACCCTTTGATAATCCAGAGGTACGTTGGGCTCTCAACCTGGCCTTGGATGCAAAGAATCTGGCATTGACGGCGTATGATGGAGCCGTAGCCTTCTCTCCAGCTTATATTCCAGCCTTGCTCCCCTACTATGAATACTACTATGAAGAGTTACAGCCCTATCTAGAAGATTACACCATCGAAATCGACGGTGAACAGTACAAGCCGTATAATGCGAACTTGCCCTTCGAGATGGCCGAAGAAGCCAGGCAGAGAGGGTATAGTGTACCTGAGACGGAGAAAGAGATTCGAGAGATGTTTGGCTATGGTTGGTGGAGTCATTCGCCAGAGCTAGCAGAGAAGCTACTACTCAAGAATGGCTTTACCCGCGGCAGAGACGGCAAATGGTTCTTGCCTGATGGTACTCCGTGGAAGATAGAGATTGTATCGTTGACAACCTCTACCAACCCATCGTTTAAATGGGCTTTCGCCATTGCAAATCAGTGGGCGCAGTTTGGTATCGATTGTGAAGCTGTTCCAACTGAACAGGTTGAGTCCTTAACAGAGAACGGAGACTACCAGGTAGTGGGCGGGCAGCCAGCTGCCGAGCCATTTGGAGCTGGCATCGACCTCTACAGAGGGATCAACGTCTTTAAATCAGCGTACTTTAAGCCCCTTGGTGAGAAACTAGTTGGTCACCAATCCAGATGGTTCCATGAAGAAATCGATGTATTCATCGAAAAGATGGAGAACAACGATTACAACGATCCCGAGAACATTGAGCTTGGCATGGAAGTCATCAAGCGTCTAATTGACGGGCAACCTGGTGTTTCCCTCGCTTCATTCCCAGGCTTTATGGGACTCGACACCTACTATTGGACCAATTACCCCAGCGGTGAAAATCCTTATGGTGTTCCTTGGTACCATTGGCCAAACTTCAAGTTCATGTTGCCCTTCTTAGAGCCAACTGGAAGGGAGTAAGTAGTCACCAGAAGCCTCCCCCTAGGGGAGGCTTCTCCTGGAAACATAATGGCAAATTTCCTAGTGTGGAGGGCTACGAGTGTTCAAAAAGTTTTTCATTCCACGTTTGATTCAATACTTCACGGTCTTATTCATTGGCATTACTCTGGTGTTTGTTATCCCCCGGCTCTTGCCTTCGGATCCCGTCGCCACTCAACTCCAACGTATGACAGCGCAAGGCCAGTATCTAGATCCTGCTGCTGTGGAGGAACTGAGAGAGTCTCTTGAGGAACTTTATGGCTTAAAGGGCGGTATGCTCCAGCAATATCTCTCGTACTGGAAAAGACTGTTTTCAGGTGACCTGGGTCCATCCTTTACGCAGTTTCCCACTCCTGTCATTTCTTTGATCAAGATGTCCCTACCTTGGACCGTAGGGCTCTTGCTAGCGTCCTTGAGTATATCGTGGATTATTGGAACGATCTTGGGCGGAGTCAAGGTTAGTTTTCCCAACTCACTGGTAGCCAGAGCAATGGAGCTAGTAGCAATGGGGATGAGACCGATTCCCTATTACATCATGGCCCTTGTGCTACTGATTCTGCTCTCCTTCATCTTCCCAATATTCCCCATGGCTGGTGGTTATAGCGTGGGATCCAAGGTTGGGCTTAACATGCGCTTTATCAAGGATTTGCTGCGGCATGCGTTTTTGCCCATTCTGTCCATGGTGGTCCTGGAGATTGGTGGTTGGTTCCTGCAAATGAGGAATGTTGCGTCGAACTTGGTGGAAGAAGACTATGTCGTGTATGCGGAGGCATCTGGGCTACCAAAGTCAAAGATCGTATTTCGCTACATTATGCGCAATGCCATCATTCCACAGATAACGGGTTTAGGCCTGAATATAGGTTTCATCTTTGGGGGTGCCTTAATTACTGAGATTGTCTTTTCCTACCCGGGCATGGGGACGCTGCTTTACTCAGCAATCCTAGCCGGTGACTATAACTTGATCATGGGCATCAATATCTTTTCGATCGTGGGAGTCTCAACTGCGATGCTCATTATCGATCTACTGTACCCATTACTCGATCCACGCGTTCGGTACCAGTGAGGAGGGATGAGCGGTGTTTACAGCCATAGCGGATATGTATAGGAACGACAAACGATTTGCTTTTGGGTTCTCGGTGCTCCTCGTCTTCATCGTGATCGCGGTTGCTTCCCTATTTGCACCCTATAATACAAGGGCATGGAACACGGTTCCGAGGAATCTACCACCAAGTTCCAAGCACTTGCTCGGAACAAATTCTATTGGTCAAGACATCTTTTGGGTAGCCTTGGTGGCGACAAAGAACTCTCTGGTGCTGGCTTTGATCGCGGCGTTGATTTCCAGGGTGATAGCACTTGTCATCGGTCTACTAAGTGGCTACAAAGGTGGTATCTTTGATCGCATTGTCATGATCGTTAACGACAGTTTTATTATCATCCCGCTGTTCCCTGTGCTAATCTTGATCGCAACCATATTGAGGTCTTCCTTGAGCATTCCAGTTCTGGGTGTCATCATAGGCTTGTTTGGATGGGCCTGGGATGCGAGGCTTTTCCGATCTCAGATCTTGAGCCTTAAGGAAAGGGAATTCACGAAGACTGCCGTGCTATCTGGCCTCAAGACGTACAAGGTCATCATTACAGAACACCTTCCCTATATTGTACCCCTAGTGATGTCGGCTACGATCAATAATGTGATTTGGGTGCTGGGCATGGAAGTCACCCTGTCGATGCTCGGTCTATCGAACCTCAACACGCCTACCATTGGGACTATGATCTATTGGGCCCTCCAGTATCAAGCAATTTTCTTGGAGATGTGGAACTGGATCTTAACGCCCATTGTCATTTGCGTCGTCCTCATTCTGGCTCTATATATGCTTTCTACAAGTATCAGCGAGTATCTCGATCCTAGAACACGGCTGCAGATGATGAAAGCGAGGTAAGGACATGTCGATTCTAAGCGTTGAGAATTTGAAAGCACATTATGTTACAGAGAAGCGTCGCAAAATCACCCGGGTTCTGGCGGTGGATGGCGTGACCTTTCATATCAATAAGAATGAGATCTATGGGATCGCAGGGGAGTCTGGTTGTGGTAAGTCGACGCTCCTTAAAGCAATGAGTGGCCTGATCAAGCCACCACTGCAAGTTCTTGAAGGGGAAGTGAAGTATCACTTTGATGATCGGGAGCTCGACATTCTTGCCTTAAGGGGAGAAAAAGAGCGGCGAGAAATACGTGGCGCTCGCATTTCCCACATTCCCCAGGGTTCGATGAGTGTGCTCAATCCAGTAAGAAGGATCAGAAAATCGTTTGAAGACATTGTGGGTACCCACCTAGGCATCAGGGGTGGAAGCGAGTTTGAAGAACTAGTCAAAAGTCACATCGAAGCGCTGGGGCTGGATTGGAATGTCATGCATTCCTTCCCCCATCAACTATCGGGGGGCATGCGGCAGAGAATCACCATTGCCCTAGCTACAATCCTTAAGCCTGATGTCATCTTCGCCGATGAGCCCACGACTGCCCTTGATGTAGTAGTTCAGCGTGGAGTAGTCCAGCTGATCAAGAAGATCAAGCAGGAACAGCAAAACACCATGGTGATTGTAACCCATGATCTTGCTATTCACGCCAATTTATGTGATCGCCTAGCCATTATGTACGCTGGAAGGATCGTTGAAGAAGCGAATGTAGACGATATGTTTCAAACACCGAAGCATCCCTATACAGAAATGTTGCTGAACTCCCTACCAACGTTGGGAGACCGCTCGGTACGGGAAAGTGCGCCTGGGGCTCCACCTTCCTTGGTTAACCCCCCGTCAGGCTGTCGTTTTCACCCTCGGTGCCCCAAAGTGATGGAGAAGTGTAGATTGGAAGTTCCAGAATTAATTGAAGTGGAAAGCGGTCACCAAGTGGCGTGTTTCCTACAGGAGGGCAGAGTCTATGAGCAAACTCGAGAGCTCGGCGCGAACTACCATTGAAACCAAGAGTAACGCCCAGAAGCTTCTCCAGGTAAAAAACCTGACCAAAGTCTTTACCAAGGGGCAGGGACTGGTGCGATCGACCATTCTGGCTGTGAACGACGTCTCCTTTTCCTTAGAACTTGACCGACCCGAGATATTTACCGTGGCAGGTGAAAGTGGTAGCGGAAAATCTACCGTTGCCAAGCTCATCCTCGGGTTTGAAGTCCCAACTTCAGGTATAATCCAGTACAAAGGTGAAGAATTATCAACCCTAAGGGGTAAGAAAGAGTTTATGAAGGATGTTCAGCCTGTCTTTCAGAACCCGTTCGAGACCTTTAACCCTCTAAAGAAGGTAGAGTCGTATTTCCATGAAACTCAAAAGAACTTTGGCATGTCCAAGAAGAACGGTGATGTAGCAGAGCGATGTCTTGAGCTGGTGGGTCTTTCCTTTCGGGAAATTAGCGGAAAATACCCCAATGAAATGTCCGGCGGTCAGCTGCAAAGAGCGTCTATTGCCAGGGCTTTAATTACCAACCCATCTTTGCTCATCGTCGACGAGCCGGTATCGATGATTGATGCTTCCCTACGTATGTCCGTGATTAATCTGTTTAAGAAATTCAAGGAGGAGCAAGGCGTAAGTATCATCTATATTACCCATGATCTGGCAACCGCCTACTATGTCAGTGATCGTATTTCCATCATGCTCAGGGGGCAAATTGTCGAAATTGGGTCAGTCAAGAAGGTTCTAGACCAACCCCTCCATCCTTATACTCAACTACTCAAGAGCTCGGTACCTCTGCCCGATCCTGCGAATCGGTGGACCAAAGAGATAGCTTTGAGTGATATGGAAGCGAAAGAATATGGTCAAAAGGGATGTAAGTTCTCTGGTCGATGCCCCCACGTTATGGAGATATGTAGGGTGCGCGAACCCGACTACTTTGAAGTGGATGAACGCTATGTAAAGTGCTATTTGTATGAAAGTGGGTCGGGTCAATCCGCTGTATAGTAAGGAAGTGAGGGGGAATTAACTTGTCAACACGTTTCCATGCAGTGATGCTTACTCTAGCTTTAGTTGTCTCAGCCTTGTGCTTTTTTCAGCTCGGTACAGTAGCCAAGGCCTCGGACGCGGCTGAACAACCCTTGTTCCTAAACAATGTGTCTGTTCATGACCCATCCGTCATTAAGGTCGATGATCTGTACTATGTTTTTGGCTCCCACCTGGCTGCCGCAAAAAGCAGAGATCTGATCAACTGGGACCTTATCGCGGATGGTGTTCGAGACGGGAATACTCTCATCCCTAACGTGCTAACCGAGATGGGCGAGGAGCTCGCCTGGGTCGATGCGGATACCTTTTGGGCACCTGATGTGATTCAAATGCCAGATGGTCGTTTTTATATGTACTACTGCATTGGCAGGCTCGATGCACCCCGTGCTGTAACAGGATTAGCTGTGGCAGATGCGATTGAAGGCCCATATAAAAACCAAGGTGTGATTGTTCGTTCTGGTATGTGGAATCAACGAAGTCCCGATGGACGCATCTACGATGCCACGATTCATCCTAATGCTGTGGATCCCCATGTCTTTTTTGACGCCGACGGCAAACTGTGGATGGTTTATGGTTCCTATTCAGGGGGGATTTTCATATACGAACTCGATCTGGAGACAGGATGGCCTAAGCCAGATCAAGGCTATGGTAAGAAACTCATTGGAGGTAATCACAGCAGAATTGAAGGACCATACATCTTGTATAGTCCCCATACCGAGTATTACTATCTCTTTGTAACCTTTGGGGGGTTAGCTGCAAATGGCGGCTACAATATCCGTGTTATGCGATCGAAAAGGCCTGACGGGCCCTATTTCGACGCCGCTGGTAACCCTATGGAGTCTGTAGCAGGCAAGGCCGGTACACTTTTCGATGATCGCTCCATCGAGCCCTATGGGGTCAAACTTATAGGAAACCACCTCTTCCTTCCCGCTGACGGCAGTTCCCGCCGCTCGAATCGTGGCTATGTTTCACCTGGACATAATTCGGCTTACTATGATCCAGAACGTGACATGTACTTTCTGTTCTTCCATACTCGTTTTGTCCAGCGGGGCGAGTACCATGAGGTTAGGGTGCATCAAATGCTCCTTAATGAGGAAGGTTGGCCCGTTATTGCGCCATTTAGGTATGCGGGAGAAACCATCCGTCCTTACGAAACAGACGAGCTTGTTGGTGAGTATAAGATGATTATCCATGGGAAGACGATCACTAACAGGGTCAATTCATCACAGCTGATCACCTTGCAGAGTGATGGCAACGTTGCTGGAGCTTTAGAGGGAGAATGGAGCCATAAGGGTGACTATTACGCCCGGCTGACTCTAGATGGCACCATGTACAACGGTGTATTCTTGCGGCAATGGGATACCGACGAGGAACAATGGACCATGACGTTTTCAGCACTTTCGTCCGATGGTGTCGCAATCTGGGGTAGTCAGGTGAGTCGTTAGAGGGCCTATGCGGTGTAGATTTCGTTAGCGAAGGTCCAATATGAAAAAGGATTAGGGGCACGAAAGACGAAATGGACATGTAAGAAATTGGCGGTCTTTGTTGGAGTTTGGATAATTAGAACAACAAAGTGGGGTGTTTTTTTATGGATAGCAAAAAATACGTTATTGGGGTGGACTTTGGTAGTGACTCAGTTCGCTCCTTAGTAGTCGATACTACGACTGGTGAAGAAGTTGCAAGCGGTGTGGCCAATTACAAACGCTGGATGCAAGGTTTATACCAGGACGCTGCGCAGAATCAATTTCGCCATCATCCCCTCGATTACTTAGAAGGTTTAGAGAAATGCATTACAGATGCCCTTGCCAACCTACCTCAATCCGTGCGGGATAATGTGGTTGGTATTGGTGTGGATACAACAGGATCCACACCGGGTCCAGTCGATGAGAACGGAACACTACTGGCCCTTTTAGATGAGTTCAAGGACAATCCCAATGCTATGTTCGTACTGTGGAAGGATCACACTGCAGTGCGCGAAGCGGCAGAAATCAACGAGCTAGCCAAGAACTGGGGCGGCGAGGACTACACAAAGTATGAGGGTGGGGTTTATTCGTCAGAGTGGTTCTGGGCGAAAATCCTCCACATTTTGCGTGTGGACGAAAAAGTACGGGAAGCCGCCTATTCCTGGGTGGAGATTTGTGATTGGATTCCAGGTATATTAACTGGAACGAGCGATCCTCGTGTTCTAAAGAGAAGCCGCTGTGCGGCTGGTCATAAGGCCATGTGGCACGAAGACTGGGATGGTCTACCCCCTGAGGAGTTTTTGACAAAACTCGATCCCCTTTTAGCAGGTCTCAGGGATCGTTTGTACAAGGATACGTATACGTCTGATGAAAGGGCTGGGGGCTTAAGCGAAGAATGGGCTGAAAGACTAGGCTTGCCCGTTGGAATCGCTGTTGCTGTAGGTGCCTTCGATGCTCACATGGGTGCTGTTGGTGGGGGCGTGAGGGAAAATGCCCTCCTGAAGATTATGGGAACATCCACCTGTGATGTGATGGTGGCCTCCAAGGAGGAGCTTGGCTCTACTTTGGTGGAAGGGATCTGCGGTCAGGTCAATGGATCTGTGTTCCCAGATATGATTGGTTTGGAAGCAGGACAATCTGCTTTTGGTGACGTGTATGCTTGGTTTAGGGATATCCTCTTTTGGCCCCTAGAGGCCCTGGGTGAAGAGGAAGGCCTGACGGAAGAGAGCAAAAAGCGAATGAAGGGCAAGATCCTCGCTCGGCTCACCGAAGAGGCAGCCAAACTCGATCCAGCTACAACCACGGTGGTTGCCTTGGATTGGTTGAATGGCAGACGCACTCCCTATGCCGATCAAGAACTGAAGGGTGCCTTAGTAGGTTTGACTCTGGGAACGGATGCGCCTCGTATCTTTAGAGCTCTGGTAGAGGCAACAGCCTTTGGGTCCCGGGCAATTGTAGAGCGTTTCCGAGACGAAGGTCTTAAGATCGATGAAGTGATTGCCCAGGGCGGAATACCAGGTAAGAATCCCTTTGTGATGCAAGTTACCGCA
>JAAZLY010000190.1 GCA_012799115.1 Bacillota bacterium | reverse complement strand
GGGTTAGGACGCCCAAATCGCCCCTCTTGCGTTCAAGATTCACCCCATTACATGGGTCCCCCACTACATAATATTCGGAGTTTCTCTAACGATATCATAGCACAGTTTACCTGCAATAGCAATAGGTGGGAGATTAAGGAAGCTCGATGTCAACGTTATTCATCGCTTTCTCATCTGCAAGGCGGAGTCTAAATCCAGTATGCAAAGGGCAGCAAAGGTTATACTAAAGCGATAGGTACAACCATAGAAAGGAAGCCATCGATGCCCAAACCGGCGTTTCTTTCCTTAACCGCAATAGCCTCCATACCCCTAATCATCACCTTGGGAAACTCCATGCTTATTCCCATCCTTCCTGTGGTGGAAAAACAACTTGGCATCTCACCGTTTCAATCGAGCCTGATCATTAGTGTCTACTCCATCGTAGCCGCGGTCTTCATTCCATTAGCAGGCCTGTTATCCGATCGAATCGGGCGAAAAAGAGTCATTATACCCAGCCTCGCGATCTCTGGCACGGGAGGGCTCATTGCTGGCCTAGCAGCTGTCTTTTCACGTAGCCCATTTTACCTCATTCTCTTCGGAAGGTTCATTCAGGGTCTAGGGGCCGCAGGGGCCTTTCCACTCGTGTTGCCTTTAGTAGCAGACGTGTTTCGCAAAGAAGAAGACATCAGTCATGGATTAGGCGTCTCTGAAACAGCCAACACCGTCGGTAAAGTGCTAAGCCCGATTCTCGGAACGCTAATCGCCTCCCTAGTATGGTATCTACCCTTTTTCACGATTCCCCTACTGGCCTCGATCTCTCTCTTGATGATCGTTTTCTGGATTGACGGTTCCAAATCGAAGACGACGACCATGACCCTAGCAAACTTTGCTGCGAATCTCAAGGACGTGATGAAAAGGGAAGGCAAATGGCTCACGGCCGTTTTCTCTGCAGGGTTCATCATCATGATCGTCCTTTTTGGCCTCCTTGTCTACCTTTCCAATGTACTTGAGGCTTCCTACCAGGTCTTTGGAATCAAGAAGGGACTGCTCCTGGCCATTCCTGTAGGTACCATCTCTTTGGCATCCTATCTATCTGGTCGGTTCATCGGGAAGAACAAGGCCAGGATGCGCAGGACAAGTCTGACGGGGCTCTCTTTTGTGGCCGGAGCAAGCATTGCCATGATCTTCTTGCGGAGTCTCTGGTTCCTACTGATTCTCATGGCTATCGGAGGTTTTGGCATCGGTATCAGCCTGCCGAGTCTCGATGCTATCCTTACAGAATCCGTAGAGAATGAGCAACGAGGCACCATTACCTCCCTCTACAGCGGCATGCGTTATGCTGGA
Source organism: Bacillota bacterium (assembly GCA_012799115.1). Classification (GTDB taxonomy): domain Bacteria; phylum Bacillota; class Limnochordia; order Darwinibacteriales; family Darwinibacteriaceae; genus UBA5420. Next base: position 9,945 of record JAAZLY010000190.1, on the reverse strand, counting down.
GTAGCTGTGGGTCCTCCCGCGTTTTCCCTTCTCCAGCAACACTCCACCAACGCCATTTTTCTCGCATCCGGCGCTTTAAGCCTTACCGCAGTCTTGCTCATCTTCTTTCTGATCCGGCCTCCACAGGAGAATGCCTGTCGCTAGCTCTCTAGATTCTACTCCATTTGCATCTTTCGGAAGGGGAAGATGTGACCAGAGGCGAAAGAAGTTGTTGCATTTCGAGGGAGGTATCTGAAATGATAAAAAACGTCGTCTTCGACCTCGGCCAGGTCTTGATCAATTTCCGGCCTGAATCATATCTACGCAATTTGTTCCCCAACCATCCCCAGATTGACCTTGTGCAAAGGGCTGTCTTTGGGAGCACAGAATGGCTCATGCTTGATCGAGGTGTCATTGATCAGGATGAAGCGGAGCTGCGGCTGATCAACCAACATCCCCACCTCAAAGAGGAAATCTCTGCTGCCCTTGCCGACTGGTTTGCCATGTTGACCCCCATCGAGGATAATGTCCAGCTGATCCCTGGCCTCAAGGAACAGGGCTATGGATTATACGTGATCTCAAACTTCCACGAGGATGCTTTTTTACATATTCGAGCAAAGTATGATTGGTTCAAGCTCTTTGACGGGCTGGTCATCTCGTATCGGCATCAGGTATTGAAACCAGAACCACAGATCTACAAGGAGCTGCTCGATGGATACCAACTCCGGGGAAACGAGTGCCTGTTCATCGATGATTCGGCTGCTAACTGCGAAGGAGCGCGCAGAATGGGAATCGAAGCTATCCTATATCAATCGCCCGATCAGCTTAAGCGTGACCTGACTAGGTTTCTCTAGATCCCTTTTTCGCCTAACATAAAGCGGAGCCTAGCCCACTAGGACTAAGCTCCACTTTGCGTTCTTTGTTACCTATGATTGGATGAAACCCCTTAACTCACGAGTTAGCTCGGCCAAACTGTCCGCCGCTTCAGAAATGGTACGTGCAGATGATGCTTGCTCCTGCGACGAACCTGCAATCTCTTCGCTTCCTGTCGATAGCTCTTGCGTGGCCCGGGCAATCTCCTGCACTTCCCTGGCCACCTCTTCGATCTGTTCCACAATGGTATCTAACGTTGTGGCGGTATCTGTCATCACGGCAAAGCCGGATTCGATCTTCTGGTTACTTTGCACGAAGACATCTCGGACCGTCGTCGTCTGCCCCAGGAGCTCTCGGATGAGACTACGAATCTCACCGGTTGAAGTTCGGGTATCTTCGGCTAGATGACGGATCTCTTCAGCTACGACCGCAAACCCTCTTCCATGCTCTCCAGCCCTAGCCGCCTCAATAGCAGCGTTGAGAGCCAACAAGTTCGTTTGCTCAGCCACATCTGCAATAAGATCGACAATCGTGTTGATTTGATTGGAAGCGGTTTCTAGCTTCTCCACCACTCCTTGGGAATCCCTCGAAAAGCGCAACACATCTTCCATGGTTCTTAAGGTTCCTTGCATCTGCTCGAGACCTTGACCTGCTAGACCATTAACACCTTGAGCTGACGTGGCGATTTGCTGCGAAGTAATGTTCAAGTTCTCCGTAATGGCGGAAAGTTCTTCGACAGACGAAGCTACCGCTTCAACTGCTCCCGCTGTTTGGGTTGTTGATCTGGACAGCTCTTCACCAATCTGCGAGGTTCTTTCAACCAACGATCTGGCTTTACCCTGTATGCTACGGATTTCTTCCGCCATCTGCCTTGCGTCCCTTTCCTTCTGCTCAGCAAAACCGATCAGTTGGGCCGCCATGCGAGCTAGGAACCAGGCTAGAATAGCCCCAAGAAGGAAGATCACGATAATGGATATCCAGTTCGTCACCGTATATGTTGTAAGATACATCTCAGGGCTTACGTAAGCGTTAATTCCGTTTAGGAGTACCAACAACAAAGTATATACTGCGACCAGTCGCTCCTGATAATACATGGCGACCACGATCAATGACATCACCATGGCCGTAGGAACGCCTGTATTCTTCTCACCAAGTAGGTTCATCAAGAGAGTCAAGATCAGCCCGAGTAGACCTGTGTTCAAGTACTTATAGAGCGGCAGATATCTCTTGCGCGACGCTAGACCAATGATAACTGCCAGCACAAAACCCACAAGCAGAACAGAACTTCGGGCAAACTCCACGCGAGACACGAACATGAGAATGAGGAAGAATGCTAAAAAAGCGCCACCCATCACTAGAGTCAACGTTCTGTTGACCTTGTTCTCATGCGCACTAAGAACACCGTTCATCCAATCCCTCCGCGCAAATGTGAATTTATGCACAAACGGACACCTAGCGCCCCCTTGATTCAGCACAAAAAAGACGCATGCCAGATTGGTAAAGGTAAGAAAAAGCAATGCGTTCGATATTCGTTCTAGGTTGCGAGCACTTTATTTGTGCATGCGAAACTCTCTATTCCCATCTTAGCACATGTTTCGCGGCACCGCAACGCTACCTGGGGTTTTTGGTCACGGCGACCCTAGCCAAAGAGGAGGTCATAGTACCGGTCAACTCGCTCTGTAACATCCAAGAGGCTGATATGCCTGGCTTCTCTGATCACCTCTTTGCCCTCAGCATAGATTAGGAGAGCTGGTAGCGTAAAAACGCTAAACGCTGCCGCTAGTTCAGGAACCTGGTCCGCCTCAATATAGGCTCCCTTGATGTTCGGGTAGTTTGCAAGTAGTTTTTCCACCTTAGGCAGCATATCTCTGCAGACGCCACAGGTCTGGCTCCCAAAGTATAACAAGGTCATGGCATGAGCGGCGACCAGAGCGTTTGCCCCTTCTTGCGTTTCAATTCGATTCACACCGTTCCCCCCATTTCGGTCATTTAGTGTTCCCACTTCGCCACTAGCTCCCCCACACCTGCCCTCCGATCTTTGTCCAATAGTGTGAGGGACAGTCCCCTCGCTTTCGCATTTGTCTCAAATGTTAATTTTGTGATACAATAGGGACTGAATCTAATCACGGGATGGAAGAAATAGGTGATGAACATGCCAACGATCAAAGATGTGGCGAAGAGGGCTGGAGTATCTGTCACGACCGTTTCTAGGGTACTGAACAACCGGGGCTACATTGGTGAAACAACACGTAAGAAAGTCTATAAGGCCATGGAAGAGCTGGATTATCAGCCCAATGAAGTGGCCCGTTCTCTTTTCCGCAAGAAGTCCAATATTATTGGTTTGATTGTACCAACGGTAGCCCATCCCTTCTTTGGCGAAATGACATCGTATATTGAGACCTACGCCTATTCCCGCGGTTATAAGGTGCTCATCTGTAACTCGCAACTCGACTCCTCGAAAGAACAGGAGTACATCTGGATGCTAAGGCGCAACCAAGTCGATGGTATCATTATGGCCAGCCATACTCTGGATGTGGAGGAGTATAAGAAACTTGAATTACCGGTCGTAGCCTTTGATCGATTCATTTCCAAGAAAATCCCCTACGTTACATCAGACAACTACCGGGGGGGCAAACTAGCCGTGGAGCTCTTACTTGAGCGGGGCTGCACGAAAATCGCCCACATGTGTGGTAGCTTACATTTGGATATGCTAGCCAACCAAAGGCATCGCGCCTTTATGGATGTGGCTGAAGAAAGAAAGGTACCCTACTTCACCGTCGAGACTGACATCAATGTGTTTGAAGTGAAAAAGTACGAAGAGCTCTTACTCGATCTCTTCATTGAGCACCCTGAGGTGGATGGGCTCTTTCTCAACAGCGACATCATGGCGGTAGCAGCCATGAAAGTATGCTCGAAGCTAGGCAAACGGGTACCTGAAGACGTAAAGATCATCGGGTACGACGATGTGTCCATCGCATCGTTGGTGTCCCCGGAGATCACAACCATCAGACAGCCTTTAGAACAAATGAGTAGGCTCTCGGTTCGGTTGATCGAGGGACTTGTGAACAAGAAACCCGTATCGGTGGAAAACTGCTTGCCCGTTGAACTCGTAAGACGAGGAACGGCCTAGAGAAGTATCAACTACAGCGCCAGCACTCAGCTGGCGTTTTTCTTTTTGGAGATGATTAGCCGGGTATGTTAACCGGTTGACATAAATTGTTTCATTATCTATACTATTATTGTAAAGAGAACATTAGCTAATACTTGTGATACACATCAAACTCTCTAACTACCAAAGGAGGTGCCAAGATTGACAGTACGTAATCAAATCATGCTGATTACCTATTCTGACAGTCTAGGAAGGAATCTACAGGAACTAAAGTATATTTTAAGGGAACACCTACAGGGAGTTGTGGGAGGCGTTCATATTCTACCATTCTACCCCAGCTCGGCCGATCGAGGATTTGCTCCCATGGATTATCGCAAGGTGGATCCGGCGTTTGGCACATACGACGACATCACCGCAATTGGGGATGAGTTTGACCTGATGGTCGACTTTATGATCAACCACATATCTCGTCAGTCCAGCTATTTTCAGGACTTCAAAGCCAAAAAGGAGCAGTCGGAGTATCGCGATATGTTCATCCGCTATAAGGACTTCTGGCCACATGGCGAGCCAACGCAGGACGATGTCGAGGCAATCTACCGTCGCAAACCCCGTGCCCCCTATGTGGATGTCAATTTCGCCGATGGAACAACAGAGAAGATCTGGTGCACATTTGACGAAGAGCAAATCGATCTCGATGTAACCACCGAGGTCACCAGGGAGTTCGTCCGTGATTCACTGGAGTTCTTAGCCGAGAAGAAGGCCAGGTTCATACGTCTAGACGCCTTTGCCTATGCCATTAAAAAGCTTGGTACGAACTGCTTCTTCGTAGAGCCCGAAGTGTGGGAGCTTTTGGACTTTGCCAGGGATATTCTCAAGCCTTACGATGTGGAAATCCTACCAGAAATCCACGAGCACTACACCATCCAGTTGGAACTCGCAAAGAGAGACTATTGGGTCTATGACTTTAGCCTACCCATGCTGCTTCTGTACAGCCTCTATTCGGGAGATAATCAGCGGCTACTCCACTGGCTCAATATCTGTCCACGCAAGCAGTTTACCACCCTTGATACCCATGATGGTATCGGAGTAGTCGATGTAAAGGATCTCTTGAGCGATGAGGAGATCGACCAAACGAAGGAATACCTATTCTCACGGGGAGCAAACGTAAAACAGATTTACAACACCGCAGCCTACAATAATCTTGACATCTACCAGCTCAACTGCACGTATTACTCCGCCTTGGGGAACAATGATGACGCCTATCTCTTGGCCCGTGCCATCCAATTCTTCACACCCGGCATACCCCAGGTGTACTATGTGGGGCTCTTGGCCGGCGAGAATGACATCGAGCTTCTTGAAGAGACAAAGGTGGGTCGGAATATTAACCGGCACTACTACACTCTAGAAGAAGCGGAAGAGACGATGGATAGACCTGTTGTCAAGAAGCTCTTTGAACTAATGCGTTTCCGCAACTCCTACCCCGTCTTTGATGGCCATTTCTCAGCTGTGGCCGTGGGCCAAGAAGGGCTCAAGCTCACCTGGGAGGACGGAATGTACCGGGCGGTTCTTGAAGGCAACCTCAAGACACATGACTTCCAGATACGCTACTGGAGCCCTGAAAGGGAGTCAGAGGTGACCTTAGCACTTGAGTGACATTTTGCCAAGTTCCGTATGTTAACCGGTTGACACATGTTTTAAGATTGTGCTACAATCTTAGATAAAGAAGGCAGATGTGAAGTCTGTACTAAAAAGGAGGAATTGTTGTGAGTAGAATTAAGTTAGGTCGACTAATGCTTGTTGTTGCCTTGGTACTTTCCCTGTCTAGTGCGGCTGTCCTCGCCCAGAATGTTGAGATCACGATTTTGAACTCCAAAGGAGAAATCCAAACTCAACTAGAAGAAATCGCTCGTTACTACACCAGCATCACCGATGGCGTCAGCGTCGAAGTGATTGCTGCCGGAGTTGGGCAATCTCCCTTTGAGCGCGCTGTAGCTCTGTATGCATCTGGTAATGCGCCGGCACTCTTAATGCTAGACGCCGGGGATGTACTCCTCTTTGAAGATCGGGCACTGGCTCTGAATGACGAGAAATGGGTTGCAGATGCCATTGCAAATAGCCTGGATATGGCTACCCATGCCGACGGAAGAATCCTAGCTTTCCCCGCCACGGTCGAAGGATATGGCTTCATTTACAATAAGCCCGTTCTTGACAATGCTGTGGGTGGCGAGTTCGACCCCAAGACCATTAACACATTCGATTCTCTCCGCGAGCTGTTTGAGCAAGTTGCAGATAGCGGCAAAGATGCCCTGGTGATTGCTCCTGAAGACTGGTCCTTGGGCGCACACTTCTTCGCTTTGGCCTATGCTGCTCAATCCGCTGATTTCGCCACCATCAATGAGTTCCAAGCTGGCCTCAAAAATGGTACCGTTCGCCTAGCAGAAAATGCAGCAGCTAACGGCTTGATGGATACATTCGACTTAATGAAGGAGTATAACTACGACCGCCTAGACCCCTTGGCAGGCCTTTATGACAGAGGTACCGAACTGATTGGTGAAGGCGAAGTAGGTATCTGGTTCATGGGTAACTGGGCCTGGCCACAAATCAACGACTTTGATAAGGCTGATGGTCAATATGGTTTCTTGCCAGTACCTATCAGCAACAATCCTGCAGACTTAGGTAATACACAGATCCCTGTTGGTGTTACCAAGTACTTCATCGTGGATGGCGAGCAAAACTCTGCTGCACAACAACAAGCAGCCAAAGACTTCCTCAACTGGTTAGTCTATGATCCCGAGGGTCAACGCCGCTTTGTTGTAGATGCCAATATCATCCCAGCATTCAAGAACATCACGATCACACCAGCAGATCCATTAGCAGCATCGATCTTGGATTATGTTCAAGCAGAAAGAACCATGAACTTCGTTCTGAACCTACCACCCGATCACTGGGCACAAGTTGGTGCTTCGATGCAAAAGTATCTGGGCGGCTTTATCGACAGAGCTACGTTCTTCCAAGAAGTAGAAGCTTACTGGCAAGGACTGTAAGAAAAGCGACGGATTAATCGGAGCATTAGGCAGCGAGTTTCGCTGTCTAATGCTCTCCCTCTTTTTGTTCTACCCCAAGCGAGTGTGAGGTGTATAGCATGGCAACGGAAAAACGATTCTCTGATAAACTCAAGACTTACCTACTTTTCGCAGGCCCCACAACCTTTGTCTTTCTAACCGTCATCATATTGCCGTTTCTCTTCGGCATCTATTTAACCTTAACAAACTGGGATGGCATTGCCAAAACCTATACCTTTGTGCGTCTAGACAATTATCTAACCGTTTTCAAGGACCCCGTATTCTGGAACTCGTTCCTGCTGACAGTTCGCTACGTACTCTACACTGTTGTCATCGTCAATACGTTGGGGTTTATTCTAGCCTACGCACTAACTGGCAATAACGTCAGAGGGCAAAACCTTCTACGTACCGGCTTTTTTATCCCCAATCTCATCGGTGGGATTATTTTGGGACTTGTCTGGAAGTTCATTTTCTCTACTGTACTTGTCTTTATCGGACGTAGCCTTGACATTAGTGCACTCTCCTACTCATGGGTGGCCAATCCGAATAAAGTGCTTTGGACCTTGATCATCGTAAGCGTCTGGCAGTACTCTGGATACATGATGATCATCTTTATTGCTGGTTTGTCCAATATTCCAAGGGATCTGATTGAAGCGGCAACCATCGACGGGGCCAGTGGCTTTAATCGTCTCAGGAGCATTGTGCTGCCACTGATGGTTCCATCCTTTATCGTCACCGTCTTTTTAACCATTCAGCGAGGCTTTATGGTGTATGATGTCAACCTAGCACTCACAGACGGAGGACCATTCAAGAGTAGCGAACTAATCAGCATGCATGTCTACAAAAAGGCATTTCTTGCACAGCAATATGGCGTTGGGCAGTCCCAAGCTTTCTTATTGTTTGTGCTTGTAGCAGCCATTAGCCTGACGCAGGTATACTTCACAAAGAAATTGGAGGTAGAAGCCTAATGCGACCACTGCAGCGGACACTTAAAATCCTTAAGAGCACTAGCCTTTATGCACTCTTGGCCATCTACTTGTCTCCCTTTTTCTTTGTTCTCATTAACTCCTTCAAGAGTAGACGGGAGATTATCTCTAATCCCTTAAACGTTCCAGAGATCTGGTCTTTGGATAACTTTATCAATGCCTTTCATCGCATGAACTTTACGTCGGCCTTTTTCAACTCCCTAGTGATCACGATCTTTAGTGTGGTCATCATTGCCGTGCTTTCTTCTATGACTGCCTATCTCTTTGTTCGCACAAACTGGCGGTTTAACAAGATCATGTTCTTCGCCATGGTAGCAGCTATGCTCATTCCCTTCCAGGCCATTATGATCCCCCTTGTGCAAATCTATGGAGGACTCAACCTGCTCAACAGCCGCTGGATCTTGATCTATATGTACCTTGGCTTCGGTTCTTCCTTTGCAGTCTTTCTCTACCATGGATTTATCAAGAGCATACCTTTAGAGCTCGAAGAGGCTGCAATGATTGACGGTTGTTCCCGTCTCCAGGTGTTTTTTAAGATCGTCTTTCCTTTGCTAAAATCAACGACCTTGACGCTGATTATCCTCAATGTACTCTGGATTTGGAACGACTTTCTCTTACCATCCCTGGTACTGATTTCGCCGGCTAACAGGACGCTACCCTTAACCACCTTCTACTTCCATGGCACCTACACTTCAGATTACGGCCTCTTAATGGCTGCCCTAATGTTGACGATTTTACCGGTCATCATTTTCTACGCACTAACCCAGAAACACATTATTAGGGGTGTGATGGAAGGAGCCATTAAAGCCTAGCCATCCACGTCACAATTGAGGTGTTCCTTATGATACTGATCATCATTGCCTTACTTGTAGCAGTCTCTCTTCTCTGCTATTCAGAGCCGGTTTCTGCCAAAGAGAGGCACCATCCAGTAACAGTGTCTCTGACGAAAACGGCTGTAAACGTAGAAGAAGGTACATTACTTGGTTACCTCGACCACGGAATCTATACCTTTCTTGGTATTCCCTATGCAACTGCGAGACGCTTTGAGCTACCGCAAAAGGTAGCACCCTGGGCTGGTGTTCGAGATGCAACCAGACCTGGGGAAATTTTTCCCCAGACGCCTACCAATCGCATTGCAGTGGATGAGTTCTTCAATCCCCATCGCCAGTTATCAGCTAGTGAACACTGCCAGTTCTTGAATATCTGGACGCCATCCATTGCAGGTGAGAAGAAACGACCTGTGATGCTTTGGCTACATGGCGGAGCTTTTACCGATGGTTCGTCCATTGAGCCGCTCTATCACGGCAGAAACCTGAGCGAGAAAGGGGATCTGGTCTTTGTTTCCCTCAATCACCGCTTAGGTGCAGGTGGGTTTTTGGATCTCTCTACCTTTGGGGATCCCTATCGGCACTCCGCCAACTCTGGCATTGCCGATCTTGTAGCAGCATTGGAGTGGATTAAGACCAATATCGAGGTTTTCGGGGGAGATCCGGGCAATGTTACCATTCTCGGACAGTCTGGCGGAGGCGCCAAAGTCCTGACTCTAATGGCTACTCCAGCAGCGAAGGGCCTCTTTCACAAAGCAATTGTTCAAAGCGGAGCAGCTCCAAACTTAGGTATGACCCTAACCGATCAAACGATCAGCCGCAAAGTAGGTCAGTTGACTGCGGAGATTCTAGGCCTATCGGATCAAGACATAAACAAGATCCAGGAGCTACCCTACGATGTCGTCGCCAAAGCTGCAAATGACGCCAGGGAGCGGCTTTTTGAAGTAACCGGCATCCGACATGCCTGGGGTCCGGTTCATAGCGATTACATCCCGGTGCATCCCGTGGGTAGTGAGTTTGCGGAGCAGTCCAAGGATATTCCCCTCCTCATTGGCTCTGTCCTAAACGAGTTTTCCACCATTGTTAGATATGAAGCGGTAGAGTTGATG
>JAAZLY010000189.1 GCA_012799115.1 Bacillota bacterium | reverse complement strand
TGTATCTCTTGGTATAGATAGAACTCCTGCCTCACCGGTTGCAGTGTCGAGGGAAATCAGCATCATCGAATCTGCTCGGGTACTTGCCTCCAACTTCTCATCGGTTCCTAGAAACAAGACCAAGAGCCGGTCTTGTGTACCCGCCGCCGATGACTGTGTCGGTACAACACCCCGTTGATAGGTGAAAAACGCTGTTACAATCATAAGAATAATAGCTACAACAGAACTCACTGAATACATAATGATTTGCCTACGACGATAAGCCCGTTTCAGTTGCCGGCGCTCTTCGAGTTCGGCTTTTCGGCGTAACACTTCTTCTTCTGAAAGCATAATATTCCCCTCCTCTCTACCTAGAGTATTTCGCAGTGTTTATAACAAACTCGGGTACCAAATGGCTAAAGATAGAGCTTATGACGCTTAATATAGTGCTCCACTGACTCTGGAACAAGATACCGGATAGACTGTCCACTCTTCACTCGCTCCCTGATCTCGGTGGAGGAAATTGCCATGGCAGGCACATTCAAGACATGAAAGCGATCGCCGTGCTGCCCGACCCAATCTTGTGTCGCCTGGGGCAATTCTTCTAAACAGAAACCAGGACGAGCTGCCGCGATGAAATGCGCAATGCTAAAGTATTCATCGGAGTCCTTCCAATTATTAATCTCAAAAATGGCGTCGGCCCCCGTGATAAAATAGAGCTCCGCATCTGGCCCATAATCGGCACGAAGTCTACGCAGTGCATCAATCGTGTAACTGATACCTTCACGGTCGATATCCAAGCGAGAGACTTCGAAATAGGGATTCGTTAGGATCGCCAACACCGTCATCATGAACCTGTGCTCCGCGTCACTAACGCGCTTCATCGACTTATGGGGTGGTCTGCCCGAGGGCAGAAACAAAACCTGATCCAGACCATATTCGCAACGGGCTCCCTCTGCAGTGACCAAATGTCCATAGTGAACTGGGTCAAAGGTACCGCCCATAATCCCTATTCTAGGGCGTTTGCTTGTCATTTGCGTTACTCCTTCAGGGCAGTTGAATTTGCGGTTCATCCAGAGACATCCGATACAGAAGAAAACTCTTGCCGATTTTCTGAACGACCTGGCAATCAAGTGCCCTGGATATCTCATCTGCCAGATCTCCTGCGTCCTCGAGACAGCTCTTGAGTACTTTGACCTTAATCAGCTCCCGTGCTTCCAAAACAGCATCGAGTTGCCGAAACGACTCCTCGGACAAACCACCCTTACCGATCTGAAAGACGGGATCGAGCTCATTACCCAATCCTCGCAAATATGCCCTTTGCTTACTTGTTAACATAGAAACCCTCATTCCATATACTCAAATTCTAATTCTCCAACCCTAACGGTAGCTCCTTCTGGAACCTCCATATCCGCCAGGGTTTTGTACAAGCCAATTTTTTCAAACAGATTCTGCAAGTAAGCGATAGCTTCTGGGTTATTGAGATCCAAGCGACGCAACAGACGATCCAAGCCTGCTCCCTGAACTACATAATCCTCATTATCGCGCACAATTGTGTATTCATCAACTGGTGGCGTTTGTGCTTTGGGAAGAACGAGTTCTGTCACTTGCTCTGCCGCAGGATCCTTCTTTTTCATCTCTCGAATCAGTTGATCGCAGCGGAGCATCAAATCACGAGTTCCCTGACTTGTGGCAGCTGAGATGACAAAAAACTCCTGACCATGTTCGTCAGCGAGCCTCTGCAGGCGCTCCACGTTCTCCTTGGCCTCGGGCAGATCAGCCTTGTTCGCAACAAGGATCTGCGGGCATTCGGCCAAGTCAGCACTGTATAGACGAAGTTCTTCATTAATCCTCGCGTAATCATCCACCGGGTCACGTCCATCTACGCCCGCTGCATCCACAATATGCAGAATCAAGCGGGTTCGCTCAATGTGACGCAGAAAGTCGATACCTAATCCTACTCCCGCATGGGCTCCCTCAATTAACCCAGGGATGTCTGCGATCACGAAGGCATGCCCAGGCTCTAACGACACCACTCCAAGATTCGGTGTTAAGGTCGTAAAGTGATAATTGGCAACCTTGGGGCGAGCCTTGGATACCACGGAAAGAAGCGTAGACTTTCCGACATTTGGATATCCCACCAGACCAACATCGGCCAGGAGCTTGAGTTCTAATTGGAGCCATAGTTCCTGACCGGGCTCGCCTCGTTCGGCAAAGGACGGTGCCTGCCGGGTCGGTGTAGTAAAATGAGGGTTACCACGTCCTCCTCTACCGCCTGGTAGAACCAAGACACGACTATTGGGGATGGTTAGATCGAGTAACACCTCACCCGTCGTTGCATCCTTGACCAAGGTACCAGGGGGCACTCTGATCTCCAAGTCTTCTCCGTCTTTACCAAACATCTTCTTGGACTGCCCTGGTTCACCGGATGAAGCCACAAACTTGCGGCGGTACCGAAAGTCCATTAGAGTTGACAGACCTTCATCAACGACAAAGTAGATGCTTCCTCCCCTACCACCGTCACCGCCCGCTGGGCCACCTGCAGGTACATATTTCTCGCGGCGAAAACGGACGACTCCATCACCACCGTCGCCAGACTTAACATAGATCCGGGCCTGATCAATAAACATACTCGGTCCTCTCCTTAAAAAAACCCCTTTGCACCAAAGCACAAAGGGGATTATCACTACGCAAGTGCGGCCTCAGTAACGATACTAACCGCTTTACCTGTTTTTCCTCGGCGTTCGAAGGACACATAGCCGTCGGCCAGAGCAAACAGAGTATCATCCTTACCAAGACCAACGTTGATTCCTGGTTTCACCTTGGTCCCGCGCTGTCTTACGATGATACTGCCTGCAGTAACAAATTGCCCATCATGTCTTTTAACACCCAAACGTTGAGCGGCCGAATCTCGACCGTTCTTCGTACTTCCGCCACCTTTTTTTGAGGCGAATAATTGTAGATTCATTCTCACGGTGTGGCACCTCCTTCACACTAACATGGTCTCCGTAATCCTCTTCCGTTGCCAAAAGGCCAACGTATAGGACATTGAGTATAAGTTGCGCCTGGTTCCACTCCTCTTCTTGGAGTTCATCTGGTAGCAGACAGAGTAAGGAACCCTTACGCTCATCTGTATGAACCAAGCAATCAATTGCTAAGACTTCCCTTAAGCCTAGGACAGCCGTCTGGGTCAAGACTGATACTGCCGCACAGACAATATCCTCTCCATGCCCAGCATAACCCGTATGCCCATATGCATGGAATCCGAGCCATCCAGAGCCTTCAGCCGTCTTGTAAAACTCTACCTTGGTCATGATACTATGCTGTGATGGATTCTATCACCAATTTGGTGTATGGCTGCCTATGACCCTTTTTCTTGCGATAGTTCTTCTTCGCCTTATACTTAAAGACAATGATCTTCTTCTGTTTGCCTTGTTTAGCTGCTTTAGCTACAACTTTGGCCCCGTCAACATAGGGTGTACCAACTTGGACTTTACCATCTTGGCTCACCAACAGAACACGATCTAAGATAACTTCATCGCCTTCATTGACATTGAGCTTTTCGACATAAATGGCATCTCCTGTGGACACACGATATTGCTTACCACCAGTTTCGACTACGGCGTACAATACGTCCA
>JAAZLY010000188.1 GCA_012799115.1 Bacillota bacterium | reverse complement strand
TCATGCAACTAATAGCACAAGGCGAGTTGGGTGGCTATGAGATCAATAACTCATGGCATTTTACTGTTGAAAGTGTGCGGGATTATATGGCTAAATGTGGGCCGAGGAGCTCTGTGACCACTTTGATCAAGGGCATGGAGGAGATTACAACGGAACTTGAAGGAGAAGAAAAGGAAGAACTGCAGGAGGCGCTGGAGCAGTTCAAAGGTTTAGCAGAACTTTACGCTACTAATGACAAGGAACGCAAGATTCACTAGGTATCTAGATTAAGGATCTGCCAAAGACTTCGATGTCAAAATCATAGAAGAACCCGTCATTTGCCTTCCAATGCTGGTAATACTGCATCTAAATATGCTTGCCAGTAGCCTTCGCTATCACCTTCGATCTCGTGGAGCCAGTAGTACATGAAAATAATCTCGAATTCCTGTTTTCTGCCCTTGATGAATGCCTTCTTGGGCATTTTTCTGTATAAGGAGTCTATACCGAAGAGATTGCCTTTTTGCCTATGGTCATAATCATATTTTCTGAACGAATATTTACTTTTCCTCCGATGTGATGACGGCCATAAACCTTCATTGTCCGAAAAGCTCATTATCCAAGCAGAGGCAAAGGCTGCGATACTCACTTGGTGTTTCTTCCACGTCTCTTCCATCCAAACATCAACCACGTGGGCAATTATAGGCATACTACTTCTCTGGCTTTGGATCCGATGATAGTCTTTGATGAAAAGAAAAAGCATTTCCGTCTGCTCCCTGAGAAACGGAAGCCTCTTTATAAGCTTTGTATAGATGTCATAAGATAGTCCCCGAAATTCGCTATCGGTATTATAGAGAAAGAATAGGTCGTCCTGCTTCACAAGGCGCCCTATGGACAGATCCATTTGTTTTCCATATCCTCGGTATATGGATACACACCAATCCGCTACCTCCGGCTCATAATCCCTAAATCGAAGACGATACTTCTCCATCTTTTCACTCTGGAGGACGGTCCTTTCCTCTGCTTCGGTGATGTTCAGGTAGTTGTTAAAATACTCAAAGACGTAATCCACGCAGAGCTTCATGTTCTGGCTGCGGACTTCAAGATCAAACTCATTAAGCCCGTCTTCTTTTTTCCTCCGTGCAATATATTCCTCAATCCTTATCATGAAGCATCCCCTCCTGACCTTGGAACATCTCTCCATACCTAACCAATTCCACGATTAACCTACTTACCCTTTTGTATGCTCTGATTCCCTACAAGCAACCAATCACCATGACCACACCCATGCATTCCGCTAGTTGCGTTAAAATGGATTGGTTGTGAAATACTTGGTTAAAAGCAGGAGATCCCGGATGATGCGTAGAACTATGCTTCAATGCAATAAATGGAATGCAAAGGAGGATTTCCTGTGGACAATGCAATTTATGAGCAAAACGAAGACTTGCAAACCGTCAAGGAGGTTGCTAAAAGGTTGAAGGTAAGCGAGTCTACCGTCTACAATCTGCTTAAGTCGCAACAGCTAGATGGCTACCGAGTCGGCCGCTCTTGGAGGATCCCCGCAAAGAACGTTGACAAATACCTCCAAAACAACACTATTCTCCGATACTTAGAGGATCAGGAGGTGAAGTAACATGTCAAGGAGTACCATTATCAGCGTAATTAACGCTAAAGGTGGCATAGCTAAGACCACAAGTACACTTAACTTGGCACATGCATTAGGCACATTGGGGATGGATGTATTGGTTGTAGATTTTGATCCCCAAGGTGGTCTAACGGGGTCTGCCGGTATTAATACTGGTGATCTCGAACTACAAATGGGTGATGTTATACTTTCAGGAACCCCTATTGAGCACATTATCAGGAATGCTCCCCACTGTAAGTTTGATGTCGCTCCGGCTAACATTAATCTGTCTGTTGCTGAAGTCGCCTTAATCGATCACGCTGAGCCTGGATGGACTATTGAAGATCAGCGAAAGTATCGGGAAAGTCGACTCGTCGAAGCACTAGCAAATGTACGAAATGCTTACGACGTCATCCTAATTGACAACCAACCTTCATTAGGCATTTTAGCAGTTAACAGCATGTCTGTGGCGGACTACATTCTGATTCCTGTTGCCACCGAGTTCATGAGCCTAATGGGATTAAACAATGTGCTAAAACTAATCGAGATCATGACTACAAACAGAAACGCCCAAGCGAAAATTCTTGGAGTGTTACCCACCTTGGCGGACACAAGAACCAACCATACCAAAGACATGCTTAAAGAGCTATATAAGATATGCCGTTTACGGAAAATTCCCTTCTACAAGGAGTTTATACCTCGTTCAGTACGAGTGCAAGAAGCCGCCATTGTTGGCCAATCTGTCTTGGACTATGCTCCCACATCAGATGTAGCTAGAGCATACTTGAATGTTGCGAAGTTGATCCACACGGAGGTGATGGCACGTGTCGCGAAAACGTCCTAAGCCCTCAGATGCTGCGTCTAGATTTGAGGATCTATACAAGGAGGTAGATGCAGAGCTTAAGGAGCAGGCCGCTATAAGTTTGGAAACGATTAATGTACGCAGTAATGCACAGGTTCACGAGGAGCCTAAGATTGAAGATGAAAAGGACTCCGTGGAACATCAATTAAAGGTCGCTCAAGCGAAAATTACTGAGTTGGAACAAGATAAGGCGAATCTAGAAAAGAAAATCGATTCTTTGAAGGACTCCAAGAAAATAGCTACCACCAAGGTAGAGTTTTCAGAGGCGGAAATGCGCCAATTCTCAAAACTAATTCGTCGACCAGCACGGTTTTCGAGCAAAACATCGCACAGTGTCTCAATAATGGCGGAAGATGTGCGGATAGGAATTGATCATCTTTTCCATACACACGGCATTTCCCCGCTGGACGCCCAGCATCTTTGGAACATTGGGATGATCATGCTTTATGTGGGATTAGAAAGAGCATCTAAGAACGATGAGTACATGGAAAGGCTCAGAGAGCACCGTGATCAAGGGGATCTTTTGGCCGAGATCTACTCTGTGTTACTTGATGTTGCAGGTATGGATAACCCGCTTGATTTAGAGAGTTTAAGCAATAAGATATAGAAAAATATACGATTATAATCTGAATATTACACGCTAGATATCTGGATATCTGCATATCTGTATATCTATCTATCCACATATCTATATATCTATATATCTATATAGCCAGGTAGAAATCTATCTATCTGGCTATATTCATATCTATCTACATTGATTGATAAACAGGTTTATTCATAAATAGATAGACATCCATATATCAATCTACATAGATGCCTATCTATCAAGGAGTATCTGGGAAAACCTATTGTATTATTGTTAAAGACAATATTATAATAGAATAAAAAAAGAGAAGCCCAGACCCAGAGCTGCAACTCTTCGGGTTCGGACTCCCCCTACGCATTTCGACTATGCGTTTATTATACCCTGAAAAGCACACTGCGTCAAGGTTTATTAGGGTTATCATGCGTAGGATATGGTCACAATTTGGGACTTCTCTTTAAAACAGGGAGGTCTTTTTATGTCTACAATCCAAAGTGGAAACCCCATAGTCGACAAAATCTCTATGTTGCCATTACAAGGTAACCTGATACCCCAAAATTGGTATAAACACGTGCAATTAGAGGACAAGCGCGGAAATCGGGCTGACATGATCGCTATCACCATCCTAGCAGACATCGTGTATTGGTACAGGGCAACTGTCTTAGAGGACACCACAACTGGCCAGCAGCGTGCCAGAACAAAGTTCCATGCTGATAAACTCCAGAAGAGTTACGATGACTGGGCAGAAACATTCTGTTTAACCAAACGGCAAGTCCAGGAGGCATGTGCTCGTTTAGTTGAACAGGGATTGGTAACTAGAGAGGCTAGAACCATCAAAGCACGTGGCAAAGTCTACAACAATGTCTTGTTCTGGGAGCCAGTCGTAGACCGTATCCAGGAGATCACTGAGGTAGCCGAGGCTGTGGATAACTCTGCATCAGCTCGTGAGGAAGCGAAGTTTGTTTCCCATCAAACGGCACAGGCTATCCCGTTTAAACGTGAGACAAATACAAAGACTTCTACAAAAACAAGATCTAAAGATATTCTTTCTACAAGAGATACAGATACCTATAAAGGTCCAACTCCCGAAAAACATGGAGAGAATGACTTACAATCAAGGATGGAGGTCCAGATCAAGAATCTAAAAGAGCTCTGGCAGCAGCGAAAGTCAATGTTGCAAATGAATCTGACCCGCCAGCAGACCGAACGAACTCGATTGGCCATTGAACGCGCCCTGAGCAAAATGGATTATCATGATCTTGAGCTGGCTTTCAAAAATTACGCCTATTGCTTGGAAAGCTCCAATCATCGAACAAGTGTGCAGGTGCCAATCTGGGTCTTTTTTGAAAAAAACTACATGTACTTCATTGGGGAAGGTGCGCCCAAGAGGTGGGAAAAAACTGCACAGGAAGCCGCGCGTGATGAACAGCTGCAAAGAGGAGCAGCTATGTTTGGGTTGACCAACGTTCATGAATATCGGTTGTGGCTTCACGAGAGAGAACAAGTTGTCAAAAACGGATGCGATGGTGATGATTCGTCTTGGGCTGTGTGATGTTTTGAGATGGGTAATAGCAGTATAGCCCTAGAAGAGACAAACGCCCATGACGGAAAGCAAACATCGTCAGAAAAGGAACGGCAAGGTATCTGACACGATGATAGGGATCCTGGCATGGAAAGGGGCGCTTGAATGAAGCAAACCCCTTACCCTAATTGCCGTCTCTGCGGGTCATAAATTCGCTTGGCTTCAAGCTTGCTATTAGACGGTTCCAAGCTGTTCTCCTAGCGGACTAGAAAAGGCAACGCTAGGAGAAGTCAGCACTTCTACCTAGCGCCTAATCGGTGGTTTGGCTAGCTTTTCATCTTGTGGAAGGATGCCTGGGCCTGGACCAGCTTCTCTTATATCTGCAATTTTCCTTGCACATTTCTTAACCGGTTATCCACTAAGTACGAGAAGCTCGATTGTAGGTGAACCATATCATGGGACAGGAGTACGTAGCTCCATGGCTTTCCTCCGTTCCTGGTGGTCCACTCTGTTGCCGCCCGGCAATACTCGGAGGCAGCTGCAGCTTTTTGCTGAACCTCATCGGAGTTGATCATGTTTGAGGCCTTAACTTCAACTATATAAATAGCATCTGCGGTTTCGACGATGAAATCAGGCTCATACTTGGTGATTCCACCGGGACCGTAGTACAGGTTGAATTGCTTTGGACTAGGCCTCAGCCACTTTAGCACGAAAGGATCGTTCTCCAAGACGATTGCAAAAAGTCGTTCGGGATTGCTATCAAACTTGTATAGTGAGTGGCATGCTTTCTTGAACCCACGAAATATCTTATTCCTTACCTCACCGGGCGGCAAGGATGCCCTTAAATCATACAGTTCGTCGGACTTGAACTTGCCGGCGAAGCCTGTTTCAATTCTGGAGAAAGGCCGCATTTCAGATGCTTTGTAATTGGTGACCTCCTTGTAGAAGTGTTCATTCATCTGACTGTAGATTATCTCAGCGAGGTTGCGTTGCCGCTGGCGCATCACCTTTTCAGTCTCGTCTGCGGTCAAGTAGGATAGGAAGTGGCGCTTTGCATCATCTACCAAGGAGTAGATTAGATTAGCTGAGGTTTCATAGTCAACATTGTCTTTGACGATGATGTGGCGTACAATTTCGTTCTCGGCAGTATCGGCCTTTGGGAAAAAGGAACTGAGTGCGGTGTACTCAAAAGTTTGACCGTGTTCTTGCAGTTCGGTTCCAATGAGCGTGTCATCAGCGGGGTGCCAAGAGATACCCGTTGTATCAAGGGTGAAGTCATAGAAACCATGCTTGACTTCCGCAAAGGGCTGAACAACAGCTTGGGGGATCGGAATCACATTGTCCGTTAAGGCTTGGACGCAAGTTTCCATTGCTTCATCAACAACGGCCTTTAGAACTTGTGGAGTAAGCCCTAGGGTAGGGAATTGCTTGATGGTCTCAGTGATGACGCTCGTGCGGGCAACTTTCATCGCTTCTTTGTCTTTGGTTACATCGAAAGTCTTAACTTGTTTCCCTAACTCAATCACCGTCCTGGAGGCCAAGTCTGCAACATATTTGGCGACTTGCATTGCTGTCTCCCGGGGATGCTGCACCGCAGTCTCTCCTGCTGTAGATTGGAAGGTAAGGGATAGCTGTTCTGCAAAACTTTCAGAACCGGTCATCTCGTCATATGTAGTGGGTAGCTCAACAGTCTCCCGGATATCATCGTTCTTGGACTCCTCTGGATCAATAACGTAGAGGCGTCGTACTAATGAGTTAGGATCGTTAGCAAGGTTAATGATCGCTTCATAACGATCATGGCTGACGATTGACAGGCGATCTACCTCATCAACGCCAGTTCTCTGACCGTAGGGAAGGCGCAGCCCTCTGCCTATCGTCTGCTCAGTGAGCGTTTCAGAAGCGGAGGCGCGGAGCGGTATTATGGTGTACAGGTTGGTTACATCCCAACCTTCCTTTAGCATGTTTACATGGATGACTATCTCAATTTCGTTTGCAGGATCCTCCAAGGAAAGTAGCTGCTGAATGTTTTCGTCTTTCTCAAGGCCCCGCTGAGCAGAGTTGATCTCCAGGACTTTGTTCCTGTAGTAGCCCCGCAGAAAAGCGTCCGAGGTTAGGTAGTCTCGAATTGTGCGGGAGTGCTCCATATCCTTGGCCACCACCAGCACGAATGGCTTGACAAGTCGTTTACCTGTGCTTCTAGCATATACATCAAGGCGACTTTTTGTCTCTTCGTGCAAGCGGATGCCATCATTCAGCTTTTCCTGATCTAGTTGCTCCGGGGTGTATTCTTCTGGACGAAAATCTTTCCTGGTAACAACCACTGGAACTTTTACATAAAGCCCATCGTTCAGTGCGTGGGCAAGGGAATACTCATAGACAACATTCTTAAAATCAATTTTTCGAGCACCTTTTTGAACTTGGGGCGTAGCGGTGAACTCGACCCCTAAGATAGGCTGTAGCTCGTTGATGACCTCGAAGCTGCGATCAGCGTGATAATGGTGGCTTTCATCCATCATGATGCAGAGATCAGGTAGGCTTTGGAGGTACTCGAAGTAAGACTGCCCTAGCACTTCGTTTAGTCTCTTTATACGCGCTGGCTTTCCATCACCTGTCTTGCTCTCGGCATTCAGCTTGGAAATTTTGAAAATGTTGATGGTAACGTCATTGTGGCCGTAGCTGTCTTTAAAGGGTAGAGGTGCAGAACGGAACTCCTCGTAGTTGTCGCCATCGATTATCCTAGGCGCTCTAACGAATCTGTCTAAGCCGGCAAACACGTATTTTTCACTGTTGGGCCTGCCTAAGTCCATCTTTAGCTTGTCATAGATGGTCAGATTAGGTGCCATCACAAAAAAGTTGTTGATGCCTTTTTCATAGTGAAGATAGGCAATGAAAGCACCCATTAGCCTTGTCTTACCAATTCCAGTCGCCAGAGCGAAACAGATCGATGGAAAATCTCTCTCAAAGGATGTTATCGTTGGAATAAGTTCGTTGATTTTGGCCAACTCGGCATCTAGATCAGGTTCTTTCGATAGCGTTAAGAGATCGCAGATTTGCTGAAATAGTTCAAGGCTCTCTGCTTGGGGTGGCCGTAACGAAAGCCCCGTACGGATTAACTTGGCGTTCTGGTTAAGCTTCATCGTATTTATCCTCCTCAAGCTCAGGCATGGTTACGATGTTGAGATCATAGTTGTCTACTCCATACTCACACTTGTCCAAAACGGATTGGGGTATCTTTTTAACCACAATATTGTCGTACCGCTTACCTAGTCCTATGTCAAAAGCCGGGGCACAGACTGTTAATGTCTCAAAGGCATCTAGATCACGTGCGATGGCATCGAGTTCATTCGCTGAAAGATATTGTGTGGTCACGTACATGTAGCTGTTTCCTTGGGCCTTGGCCTGCTTCCAGAAAACCTCTTGGTCAGGAGAGTAGACAAATCCATTGAGCTTGGCCACCGCAGCAACAAGCATTTCCGCATTGTATTTTTCAGAGAAAATGGGATTACCATACTTGTCCTTCTCGATCAGTGTAGGGGCAAGCTCAAAGAACTTGAACCCACCACCGCCTTGCCAACCAACAGCTCTAGATACTCCGCTTTGTTCACCATCAACAACAGCTTTTAGACGCGGTATGCAATGGGTATAGCAATGGTCACCGAGTTCAATTCCAATGTAGCGTCTTCCCATTTTGTGTGCGACAGCCGCTGTGGTACCAGAGCCAAGGAAACTATCGAGTACTAGATCCCCCTTTTGTGTAGCCAACTCTAAACATCTTTGAATTAGCTTTTCCGGTTTTTTTCCTCTCGGAAAATCTACTCCCCCTTCTTTTGCAAGCCCTTCAATGGATATGTCGTACCAAATATCAGTTATTGTTTCTGCCGGTAGCATAAGTCCATCTAATTCTCGAAATCTTTCCTTGTAGAAAAGCACCCTCCTTCCACCAATGAACATATAATCCATATCATCATTTGGGTGCCTGATGATTTTTTTCTTTTCTTTTTTAGAGAGCTCAATCGTTTTCCGCCGTTTCAGTAAAGCCCCCCCTGTAACTGATGCAGTTTGGAAAACACGGTCAGCGTTTTCGAGAGCAAACTGGGATACTTCCTCGGAGAATGACTCGGGGTCATTTCTTTTTGCCTCTTGTGCACTTTTATAACCTTGTTGTTCAGCCACAACTTCATTGATATTTCTCCATGTCCATTGGTCTTCTGGTTTGTGAGTGTTCTCGAAAACCCATCGGTAGGCCGTATCGTAATCTTTCTCGATGAACATAGCGTCCACGTTGATTTGAAAGGAGGATTTATCTTTCGCATAGAATAAAACGTGGTTTGCCTGCTTGAAGATGCCATCACTGGTGCTTTTGAATCCAAATGATTTATTTGTGGCAACGATGATCTCGTTAAGGTAATTCCGTCGCCCAAAAATCTCATCAAGTAGGACTTTTGCATATGCTGCTTCGCTATCATCTAGGTTAACGTAAATGACACCGTCATCGGACAAGAGTGTTCGCATCAACTGAAAACGTTGATACATTAAACCTAGCCAAATACTGTGCTCTAGATTATCATCGTAATGCTCAAAAGCTGCGCCAGTATTGAAAGGCGGATCGATGTAAATGCACTTTACTTTGCCGGAGAACTTCTGTTCTAGAGCCTTGAGAGCGAGAAGGTTGTCTCCGTGGATGAGCATATTCTCAGCATCAGGATCTCCATAATCCTTAGAGCTGTCATGAAGCAATATACGTGGCTCTACTGCCGGTTCTTTCCCTTTTCCAATCCAAGTTAACTCAAGCTTCTGCATCTTCACGTACCTCCAATTTATACAACTTCAAAAGCGATGGTCATGATGTGTTCTAGCTGTGATGAGCCGCCTAACCTTGCACGGATTTCCTCTTGCAGGCGATCGTTTTGCTGATCGATCTCGTCTTCCCGATCGTAGATTTCTCGGCGCAACCTTTTGCGCTTGGCCTCTAGTTTGTTGACTTCATCCTTCATGGCCAGCATCTCTACTAAAGGCTTATCTGTACTGGCCTTGAAGAGGCGCTTTTTCTCTGTAATCTCTTTGTCCAGGCTCTTCAACTCTCTTTGTATACCGTCCTTGAGATCTTCGCTGAAGGCATCCAGTTTGGCGCACTCCGCCAAGAAATACTCCTTGTTGATGCGCTCTATCTCCGATTTTTGCCAGTCTATGTTCTTTCGCCGGAGTACATCCAATTCCTGTACCCCAGAAGGCAGTTCGCCAAGGATCTCAGCTGGCAACTCCATGATACGGTTCACCATGTCAGCATCTACTACAGTACCATCTTCTGTGATTACCGAAACGACAAGGTGCTCTTCTCTCTCGAACCCGCTATAAATGAGTTTATCAATGGCTAGGACACCTCGAAGCCCAAGATGATTCTCAAGAAAGCTTATCCTGTGTTCCGTAGAATTTGTGTGGTTAAAGCGAATGATGGCAGGGGGGAGCGACATCTCCATGGCATTGTGTAGCCAAGAGCTCAGAAGAGGGTCGTCTCGTCTCAGGAAAATGTCTCCCTGCCTTTCAGCATCTTGCCAATGAACATTGTAGATGCTGGTTTTACCGTTTTCAGAGTAAGCAAAGCGCCACAGGTCTAAGGGTTTAACATGAGGATCGCCTCGAAAAAGGAAGAAGCTCCGAAGCCAACGAGTGAACTTGTCCAACCCAGCAATAGTGTCTTCTTGGCATCCCTTCAGTCGCGCAGCTACCTCTTCGTCGAAGTTTTCAAGAATAGATTGCCTAGCAGCGCTCATCTGCTCATCAATGCGGTCGGATAGTTCTTCCTGCAAGGCATCAAACTCCCACTGGATCTCGTCAACAGTCTTGCAGTTTTGGTAAATCGCTGCGATCCGCTTCTCAAAATCAACCCCCGACTCGATTGAGCCAAGGATTTCATCGGAAGAGCCAAACAAACCGTTGAACAACTGGAATTTTTCATCAAGCAGTTCATACACACGGACATCGGCGGCATTCCTGCGATTCAAGAAGTTGATGACCACTACGTCATTCTTCTGTCCGTAGCGGTGACAACGGCCAATACGCTGCTCAATTCTCTGGGGATTCCATGGCAAATCATAGTTTACCACCAAGCTACAGAACTGCAGATTGATCCCTTCCGCAGCGGCCTCGGTGCCTATTAAAATGCTGGCCCTATCACGAAACTCTTCCACAATAGCAGTCTTCATGTCCGCCGGTCGCGAACCAGAGATGAGCCCATCGTTTTTATGGCGTTCCTTCCATTCTGCATAAATGCGTCTTGAAACAGCATCATCATTGGTTCCGTTGAGAAACACGATGTCATTGGCATAACCTTCATTGGATAATAGCCTAAGCAGATACTCCTGTGTTCTCCGGGATTCGGTGAAGATCACAGCCTTGCGTTGGCCACCACGTTTTTGCGTCTCTTCAAACCCCTTCTTGAGGGCAACTAGGAGGTTGTCTCCCTTTGCGTTATGCGTAATACTCCCTGCTAAGTTAGCACATTCCTTGAGCTGTTCAAGTTCCAAGGATGCAGCCTCTCTGTCTTGCTCTAGTTCTGCAATTTTGTCTTCATCCAAGTCCTCGTGTTCTTCAAGGAGTTCGGACAAACCGTCATATTCCCCATGGAAATCGAGCTGCACATCGATGCCTTCCAAGAGTTTTTCCAAGCGTTCGACTAGTGCCCTTAGGGTACCAGCGATTGCAAATGTTGAAGAGGCCAGCAGTTTTCTTAAAACCAGGGTTATCAGTGTCCTTTGTCCCTGTGGTAGAGCGTAGAGCCGATCAGCCTGCAAGTATGCTGTAACCATGTTGTAGAGGCGTTCCTCATCCGTGGTTGGTGTATACTCCTGCAGTATGGCAATGCGATTGGTGTAATTGACATATTCAGTGACCTGCTTCCTTAATGTGCGCTTGCATAAGGGGTGCAGACGAGCCTTCAGCGAGCGATTTCGCAACTCTTCGTTTTGCACGGACACATACATATCGCGAAACGTACCACTATCGCCAAAGACGTGATCGTCAATGATGCTGATGAGGCCGTATAATTCCATAAGATTATTCTGTAGCGGTGTCGCCGTTAAGAGGAGCTTCCTCTTGCCTGCAAGGGCTCTTTTTAATTTCTTCCCCATCACGTTACTTGGCTTGTACACGTTTCGAAGACGATGCGCTTCGTCAATAACAACCAGGTCCCATGGCATGGCCCCGACCTCATTTTCCTTAGCCGAAGCGAAGTTGAAAGAGCAGATGACCACTTCGTTCTCAGTCTTGAAAGGGTACACTGAACCAGCCTCCTTCGCCCTGTTATAATTGGTGGAGTCAAGGATGGTCGATTGTATATAGAACTTTTCCTCAAGCTCTGTCCGCCACTGAGTCCGTAGTGATGCCGGGACAATAAGAAGGATTTTTCGTTTGCGTTCAGACCAATACTGCGCAATCACAAGCCCTGCTTCGATCGTCTTGCCTAATCCCACCTCATCAGCCAGTAGAACCCCATTTGATAAGGGGGATTTCAGGGCAAAGAGTGCCGCATCAATTTGGTGGGGATTAAGATCTACCTTGACCCCGGACATGGTAGACGTAAGGGCCTCCAGACTGGACTGGGGACGCTTTAACAGAATTTGCTCGGCAAAATATCTGACTTGATGCGGAACATAGTTCGCCATAGGGTATTCCCGCCTCTTCCGTGATTAGTTCAGTTCCACAATGTCTCCTATGTCACAATCTAAGGCCCTGCAGACCTTCTCCAGGATCACTGTGTTAACATTCTCGTTTTTCCCCAGTTTCGTTACGGACGCTGAACTTATGCCAGCGAGTCGTTGAAGGTCTTTTTTCTTAAGATCTTTGTCAATGAGGAGTTTCCATAGTTTTTTGTAACTTAGAGCCACCGGGGTTCACCTCGCTTCGTACTCGATATACTAATGAATTCAGTATAACACATCGAAGGAAAAAAATGGGGTATAAAACGAGAGAACGCAGGAAAAAATGATGACTTTGCTAGAACACGGCATGATGATGTAACAGAATGCATGCCGATCGCAACTGAGAGTGTTACAGCGTCCATCGCTGCCGCAAGGTATGTCGGCTTTCGCTAGACATGGACGGCGCAGGCGGTACTCGTGTCGTTTGGTTCGGCAGGACTCGCAAAAAAGCGCCGGGGCTACGTTGGAATGGCCGGAGGCCCAGATAGTAGTATCCAATAGAGAACTGCCGTGGGTAGCGAGACTGAGCATTTATGGCTTGTGACGAATCAGTCGACCTAGAAAGCAAGGATTGATGAGTAGCGAGTGGTCTTTACATGATTGGAAATGCCATAGTTAAGTATAAATGGATGATTGCAGTGCAGCCCCCATCGCTGAGGGCTGTATTCTTGTCTCCAGAGCCTAAATCAGATGTTCCACCCTGGCACTCTCAAACCCAAACGTCCCCATGACCATAAAATCGAGGAGGTCAATGCCGATAATATCCCCTGCATCGACCATCTCTGCGATAAACCGCTCTTCTCCATTGTTTATTTCAGGTGTACCGAAGTCATTGCGACAAACAAAGAAGGCCGCAGCGGAATTGCTAATGGCCCAGCGCATAATCTGTCTTACTGTAGGGAGAGAGGGGAAGAGCTTCGTCACGGTAACCATGTGTTTCATGTTGACGGCGATGACGTTGTAGGTGGTCGCTGGGAGCCCGTCCATTTCATTCTTAAAGGTGGTGTAGACATCGCCAG
>JAAZLY010000187.1 GCA_012799115.1 Bacillota bacterium | reverse complement strand
GAGCCGCAAAAAATGCAAACTAGGGACGACTTGCGCAGAACAATTAGATCTTCCTGTACGAAAATTTCCAGGGGATCTCGCTCTCCAATGCCCAAGGTGCGGCGAAGTTCAATGGGCAAAACAATGCGACCTAGATCATCTACTCTGCGAATAATACCAGTGGATTTCATGATCACCCTCCTCATCAATTAAAATACTTTTCAGCAATCTTAATTATACTTGTTTTGGAAGAGGGCGTCAATTTTTGACAGTGAGATTCCTCCCTTTTTTTGCCCATTTTGCTAGATCCTAGGCAGGTAAAAGATGGATTAGTAGGAACGAGGTGCGCTCTTTAGACACTCCTTGAGTGTATCGCCTCGCAAACCTACTCTCGTGGATTCTAGGGTTAGGACATCATGGGGCTGAACATTTCCGAGGTTGACATTAGGCCCTAGATGCACAAGCAAGTAGTTGTGCTGGCTGGTCTGGGGTGCCTCTATGATTAGATGGCTATGGTCTTTGACTCCGTTGACCAGTGCGTGCAATAGATCATCGTTTATCTTACCCTCGGCATTGTAAATGCCCACACCTTTACCCGAATCTCTCCCTTCAATAATGACTTTTTCTGCTCCATTTTGTAGATCCTCGAAGATTTGCTCAATGGCCTGATCAGGTTGGATCTTTATGGTCGGGTCCTTTTTCCCAATCTCGGAGAGCACTCCAAACCCTTCCGCTTTTGCCATTCGGATAAATTGGGCCCGGTCTTTGCGAGGTAGCTCGATGGTCCCCTCCGACACCTCTATATAGGTAAAACCAAGTTCTCTGGCGCGATGAAAGAACTCCTTGATGCAGCCCTGAAACACTGCAATTTCAAAAAGCGTACCCCCAGGATAAACGTCAATTCCGTACTCCTTGGTTAAGGCAATCTTCTCTTTCATAATCTCAGACGGATACAGGGCCGAGCTTCCAAAAGCGATTTTCAAAAAGTCAATGTGGTCGGCAGCCATCTCCAGAAGATCTCTGATCTCCCGCAATCCCAATCCCTTATCAATAACCATCGTAATGCCGTTGGTGCGCGGCTTGATTAAGCGCCTCGTCTCAGGAAGCGTTACAACGGAATGCCAGGCACCATTGCTGGTGGCCGTATTCATACTAGATCCCTCCCAGGAAGTCACTCTACTTTGTAGTGTTCAATTCCTAGTCTATTCGCTTGACCTAGGAGGGGTGATGGATGCTAGGGCAATTAAAGCAGTCGCGGCTCCGATGGAGGCACAGCCGAGAAACATGGGCCATGGACCAAGTTCGGCTGCTAGTCCAAAGGCGGGTGGGCCGATAGCTACTCCGAAGAATCGTACGGTTCCATAAAGACAGGTGATCATGCCTCGTCTGTCCGTACTGGTGGCGCCAGTAATCAGGGAGTTAATGGGGGGAAGTAGAACGCCAATGCTGATTCCAGTTAGAAATAGAATGGCCATATAGGGGATTAGAGCGGTGAAGAGGGGGAGTAGGCCGAGGGTGATTGCCGTTGCTAGCAATCCGCCTACGATAATGGGTTTCCAGAGCCACTGTTTGTCACTGAGAAACAGGCCGCTAAGATAGGACGTTAAAGCCATGGAAAACACGGGAATGGCCAACACAAATCCCTTCTTGAGGCCAAAAATACCGTAGTTAGACTCAAGAATATCCGATACGTAGCTTAGGACTCCAAACAGGAGAAAAAGAGCCACCATGCCGACAAGGTAACTCGCCAAGAGCAAACGGCCTTTTTCTTTAAAGACGCCCTTGAGTTTTCTCCAGTATTCCTTCATACTTTCCGTCGAGCGCTTTCCTGCTTTCTCTGGAACCAAGAACCAGACTCCAAGGGCAATGGGGAACGCCAGGAGACCGTAGGCGAAAAACGGGGCATACCAGGAAAGAAGGGCGATGAGCGATCCTAAGATCGGGCTCAATACTTTTCCCAGACCATTGGAGGCTTCGAGGAGACCGAGGACCTTGGTCCGTTCATTGCTCTGGAAGGTATCTCCAGTTAAGGCCATGGCGAGCTGATAAGTACCGCCAGCACCAGCACCTTGAACGACTCGCCCGACGAGCAAAAGGCTATAGGGGTTCTTAAAAAAAAGGGCAGCGGCACCACAGATCAAACCGCCCAGACCATAGACAAAGAGAGCGGGGACCATGATCACTTTTCTTCCATAGCGATCGGAAAGAAAACCTGCGAAGGGAATCAAGATACCCGCAGGTACTGAGCACAAGGTAACAATTAGACCCACCTGGAACTGTGTTAGGCCCATGACCTGCTTCATCTGGGGGAAAACTGGAATCAACATGGAGTTGCCTAACACCATAACGAGTGGAACTCCACAGAGAATGGCAAATTGTAGGGCCGTCTTCTTTTTCAAGCCAATCCACCTTTCGCCGCTTGGCGTATGTGATCGTTGTACAGGTGCGGATAACGTACTTATAGTATGCTTTTGCTAGGGACCCCTACTCTTGACAAAGCTTGGGATAAAGGCTAGAATTTCAGTAGTTGATTAAGGTAGCGATGATTGGAAGAGTAGGTTGAGACAGTCCCCCAAGAGAGTCAGGGTAGCTGTGAACTGATGGGACCCCTCGACTGAAGATGATCCAGGAGCTGTGAGTTGAAGTAATAGTAGGCTCACCGGTATGGTTCCGTTATCGACCAGCAAGAGGTTGTTTGCTAAAGGCAGCAACGAAGTTGGGTGGTACCGCGTGAGTTGAGCTCTCGTCCCGAGTGGATGATGGGCCTTTTTTTTGTGGTGGATGTCTGACGAAGGTCAGACTCCCAGGCGACGTGCTATGCAAGTCTATAGAAGGAGTGATGCATGTGAGTGAACGCTTTTATGTAACAACACCCATTTATTACCCTAGTGACCATTTACATATCGGTCATGCCTACACGACAACGGTGGCCGATTCCCTGGCCCGTTGGCACCGTTTTGCCGGTCGCGACGTCTATTTTGTTACCGGTTCTGACGAACATGGTCAGAAGATTCAAAGGGCCGCCTTGGCAAAAGGTGTGAGTCCCCAAGCCTATGTCGATGAGATTGTCGCCAGCTTTAAGAACCTCTGGGAGAAAATGAATGTTCGCTACGACGATTTTGTCCGTACCACCGATGACAGGCACCACCGGGCGGTACAGGCTGTTTTTCAGAAGATTTATGATCAAGGTGACATCTACAAAAGCTCCTATGAGGGCTGGTATTGCACCCCTTGTGAGACATTTTGGGTAGAAAATCGTCTTGAAGATGGTCATTGTCCCGATTGCAAACGCCCAGTTGAGCTTGTTGAGGAAGAGAGCTACTTTTTCCGGATGAGCAAATATGCGCCTCGTCTTCTTGAGTACATTGAGGAGCATCCTGAACTCATCCAGCCTGAAACGCGTCGCAACGAAATGGTTAATTTCATTAAGAGCGGCTTGGAGGACCTTTGTGTATCAAGGACCACCTTTGACTGGGGTATTCCCGTACCCTTTGACAATAAGCATGTAGTCTATGTCTGGTTTGATGCCTTGACAAACTATCTGACGGCCCTGGGTTATCCCGAAAAGGGCGAGCTCATGGAAAAATGGTGGCCAGCTGATTTGCATCTGGTGGGAAAAGAGATTATGCGCTTCCACACCATTATTTGGCCTATTATGCTAATGGCTCTGGACTTACCCTTGCCGAAAGCCGTATTTGGCCATGGTTGGCTACTTTTTGATAGTGACAAGATGTCGAAGTCGAAGGGGAATGTAGTGGATCCTCTGGTCCTCATTGACGAGTTTGGTGTGGATCCGATTCGTTATTTCCTCATGCGCGAAGTCTCCTTTGGGCAGGATGGTAACTTCTCCCGTAAGGCGCTCATCGAAAGAACAAACGCAGACTTGGCTAATGACCTTGGCAATTTGCTAAACCGCACATTATCGATGTTAGATCGTTACTTTGAGGGTGTTGTCCCCGAACCAGCCGCTAGCCCCAACGCCATTGATCAGGCTCTGATCGATTATGCCAACAGCTTAGGTAGTGCTGTTGATACCTGCCTGAAGGAGTACAAGCTCAATGAGGCCTTGGTGAAAATCTGGCAACTGATCGGTCGAGGCAACAAGTATGTAGATGAGCGGGCTCCCTGGAATCTAGCCAAGCTCGATGACAAGAGTGAGCTCTCCTCTGTTATGTACAATCTTGTGGAAACGTTGCGGATCGTGGCCTTGGCCATTAAGCCCTTCTTACCAGAAACTGCAGCTAAAATGTGGAGTCAACTAGGCTTAACCGATCTCGATGAAAAGAGTCTCTCTGATGTTACCTGGGGCCTCTTGCCAGCGGGTACACAGACAAAGAAGGGTGATCCGATCTTCCCACGTATCGAAGTGGAAAAGGAGACTCCTGTGGCTCCACCTGAGAAAAAGCCTGAGGCGAAGAAAGAATCTGCCCCTGTTCAGGAAAAACCTGAGGGTGTATTAATAGGAATTGATGACTTCTTCAAATGCGAACTTGTTGTGGCGGAAATAATCGAGGCGGGTCCCATAAAAGGGGCCGACAAGCTCTTGAAGTTGCAGGTAGATATTGGCAGCGAGAAACGCCAGATTGTAGCGGGAATCGCTCAGCACTATGCGGCCGACGATTTGGTCGGTAGACGGATTATTGTGGTGAAGAACCTCAAGCCAGCGAAGCTGCGGGGAGAGCTCTCCGAAGGGATGCTACTGGCCGCTACGTCACCAGAGGGAAGACTAGAACTGGTGTCTGTTTCAGATGCTATACCAGCGGGAAGTAGGGTTAAGTAGGATGATTGACAGTCATGCTCATCTAAACGATCCAGCCTTTGCCGACGACTTAGACGAAGTCGTCGCCAGGGCTGAGGCCGCGGGCGTTAAGACCATCATCAACGTTGGGTACGATCTGACATCATCTCGCCGTGCCATCGCCTTATCTGAAAGGTATCCTACCTTGTGGGCTGTCGTTGGTTTGCATCCCCATGATGCGAAGTTCTGGACTGAAGAACTCTGGGATACCATCATCGAGTTAGCAAGTCATCCGAAAGTCTTGGCTATTGGTGAGGCTGGGCTTGATTATCACTACGACAATTCTCCCAGAGATGTTCAAAGAGCGGTCTTTAGGGAGCAGTTGGCTCTCGGTCGCCAGCTCAACATGCCAGTTGTCATTCACTCTAGGGAGGCTGCCAAGGATACTCTCGAGATTTTGGGTGAGTATCCGGATGTACCCTGTCTTTTGCACTGCTATTCTGGGAGTCTAGAATCGGCGAGATCGTATCAACAGATGGGACATTATTTCTCCTTCGGAGGACCTATCACATTTAACAACGCACACAAATTGCGGGATGTAGTAGCAGGAATTCCCTTGGAACGAATCCTACTTGAAACAGATTGCCCGTATCTAACTCCCCATCCCTATCGTGGTAAGCGTAATGAACCTGCCCATCTACCCTTGGTGGCACAGAAACTGGCGGAAGTTCATGGTTGCACGTTGGAGGATGTGGTGAGACAAACCGAGGAGAACACCAGAGCGTTCTTCCGCCTGATGGACAAGGAGGATTCAT
Source organism: Bacillota bacterium (assembly GCA_012799115.1). Taxonomy (GTDB): domain Bacteria; phylum Bacillota; class Limnochordia; order Darwinibacteriales; family Darwinibacteriaceae; genus UBA5420. The sequence continues at coordinate 4,046 of JAAZLY010000187.1, read as the reverse complement.
AATGACAGTTGTTGCGCTAGTTGGTACCCAATGGGGTGATGAAGGCAAGGGCAAGATCACCGATGTCTTGGCTTCCAAGGCCGATGTAGTTGCCCGTTATCAGGGTGGAAACAATGCTGGTCATACAGTCGTTGTAGGTGATACGACCTACAAGCTACACCTGATTCCTTCGGGAATTCTCTATGAGGGAACCACATGCCTGATCGGAAATGGTGTGGTGGTCGATCCCAAGGTACTTTGTGAGGAGATCGCTTACTTGCACCAGAGTGGGATATCCACTGCAAACCTTTATATTAGCGAGAAGGCACACTTGATCATGCCTTATCACCGAGTGCTCGACCAATTAGAGGAGAGCCAGCGAACGCTGAAGATTGGTACGACAGGTCGAGGTATTGGCCCGGCCTATGTAGATAAGTACATGCGCATGGGTGTTCGCATGTTAGACCTGAAGAGCCGGGAAGCCCTCGAAAGAGCGATTGACCAAGTACTTCCACTAAAGAACCGGATTCTTCAAAAGGTATACGATCACCCTGGTTTCACAAGAGAAGAGCTCGTTGAGGAGTATCTATCATATGCCCAGACCATCGTCCCTCTCCTTGCTGACACTTCTTTGGTGGTTGACAAGGCCCGCCAAGAAGGAAAAAGCATACTTCTAGAGGGTGCGCAAGGCACACTCTTGGACGTCGATCACGGTACCTATCCCTTTGTTACATCGTCCAATCCAACCGCCGGAGGTGCAGCTCCTGGCGTAGGCATAGGACCTAATCAGATTGACCAAGTCATTGGTGTGGTTAAGGCTTACACAACAAGGGTGGGGGAAGGTCCCTTTGTTTCAGAGTTAAGGGATGCTACCGGCGATCTGATTCGGGAACGGGGCAGAGAGTTTGGTACCACAACAGGGCGTGCTAGGCGCTGTGGGTGGTTCGATGCCGTACTCGTTCGGTACGCAGTGCGGATTAATGGTTTGACAGGTCTGGCTATGACCCTGTTAGATGTTCTCGATGCTTTGGAGAGTATCAAGGTCTGTGTAGCCTATGAGTATCGGGGTGAACGGTTGGAACATATGCCTGCAGATCTCGAGGTGCTTAAGGAATGCAAGCCGATCTATGAGGAGCTACCAGGTTGGCAGACTGATACAACGGGGATTAGGACCTTTGAAGACTTACCCGCTCAGGCGAAGGATTATTTGGCCTTCCTAGCGGGGCAGGTAGGATGCCCCATCCAGATTGTGTCGGTTGGACCGAGGCGGGATCAAACCATGCTGCTCCAAGAGGTTTTCTAGGAACGCAGCGATTCAACTAGGTTTTGGTGGATTTTTTGCAAATTCTGATCTAAAATGGGAGAGTTGGAGAGACTCTCCCATTTTTTGTTAACGTTAGAATGGAGGAAAAGGATGATTCGCGTACAGAGTTTGAACAAGACTTTTCGTGTCGCTCAGCGTCAAGCCGGTTTAGCAGAGGCTGTCAAAGCCCTTTTCTCCAGGGAGTATTCGACAATCCAGGCCCTCAAAGATGTGAGTTTCTCCATTCAGGAGGGCGAGATGGTTGGGTATATCGGGCCCAATGGTGCCGGGAAGAGCACTACGATCAAGATCATGTGTGGAATTCTGCACCCGGATAGCGGTACTTGCGAGATCAATGGACGTATACCATGGCGTGATCGCAAGAATCACGTCGCGACCATTGGGGTAGTATTCGGCCAGCGTAGCCAACTATGGTGGGATGTACCCGTGATCGATAGTTTTAAGCTCTTGAAAGATATTTATGGTGTTGGGGAGCAGGTCTATAGGAGGAATTTGGACGAGTTGGTGGAGCTTTTGGGCATCAGCGAACTTCTGGTCAAGCCGACGCGCAGTTTGAGCCTCGGTCAAAGGATGCGCTGTGAACTAGCCGCCTCTTTACTCCATCAGCCAAGGATCCTTTTCTTGGATGAACCGACCATTGGGCTTGATGCAGTTTCCAAAATCGCTGTACGTCAGTTCATGAAAAAGCTGAATCAAGAGCGGGGTACAACTGTGATCCTCACAACCCATGACATGCAGGATATAGAGGTCTTGGCAGAACGGATCATTCTCATTGGACGAGGTCAGATTCTCTTGGATGGTAGCCTTTCAGAGTTGAAGAGACGATCCACAGCGCTTAAGACAATTACCATGGAGTATCGGGGAGACGTGCCCCGACTGGGTCCTGGAATGAAGTTGGTGGACTCTAGGGAAGGACGGTTGGTCCTAGAGCTCGACCCCGCCATGTGTTCTGCTTCCGAGGCCATCAGTGCGTTAGCAGCTCAAGTAGAGGTTCTGGATCTGTCCATATCTGGTGTGAGTGCCGAAGAAATGGTGGCAAGTCTTTATCAGGAGTACAAGATATGATGAAGTACTTAGCCCTTTTCCGCATACGTTTTTCCAATAGTCTGCAGTATCGAGCTGCGGCTGCCGCTGGTATGGTTACGCAGTTCGCATGGGGTTTTATGGAAATTTTTGCTTTTAGGGCCTTCTATCGGGCGAATCCTTCGGCTTTTCCGATGGAGTTCTCCCAAGTTGCATCCTATATTTGGATCCAACAAGCCTTCTTGGCGATCTTTATGGTTTGGTTCTACGAGAACGAGATTTTTGAGGCGATTTCCAATGGAGCCATTGCCTATGAACTCGTTCGTCCCATGGATCTATACAACCGTTGGTTCGCTCAATCGGTGGCAAATCGCATGGCTCGGGCGATACTGCGCTCCCTGCCCATCCTCTTGGTGGCCTGCTTAGTTCCACCCCCTTTGCGAATATCTCTACCAGCGAGTGGTCTTCAGTTTGCGCTCTTTAGTCTCTCCTTCTTTCTGAGTTTAGGAGTGGTTGTAGCCTATACGATGATTGTCTATGTCATAACGTTCTTTACCCTCTCACCTGTAGGGATACGGATCATTGCAGCTATGTTAGCCGACTTTCTCGCTGGTGCAATTCTTCCGTTGCCCTTTTTTCCGGATAGAGCGAGGGCTGTGGCTGAATTACTTCCCTTTGCCGCGATGCAGAACATGCCGCTTCGCATCTATACTGGCCATATCTCTGGGGTGGAAGCCCTTGGCGGCATTGGTTTACAGGTCTTTTGGTTCATGGTCCTACTTCTGCTTGGGCGGCTGATGATGAAGAGAGCTCTGCAAAAAGTGGTCGTACAGGGGGGTTAGTATGGGTTTGTACTTCAAATTCTTCAGTATGCACCTGAAGAGCCAAATGGAATATAAGACGTCGTTCTTCTTCACCATCGTCGGGCAGTTTACCGTTTCCTTCACCTCATTGCTTGGGGTTTGGTTCCTGTTTGAGCTTTTTCACGAGGTGGAAGGCTTCACTTTTCCCCAAGTCTTGCTCTGTTTTGCTACCGTTTTGATGTCTTTTTCCCTGGCAGAGTGTTTTGGTCGGGCCTTTGACCAGTTTCCCCGTATGTTGGCCAATGGTGAGTTTGATCGGGTGTTGGTCAGGCCACAAGGTGTGATTCGGCAGGTCTTGATGGCCAAGATCGACTTTACACGGCTCGGACGTCTGACCCAAGCCGTTTTGGTCTTTGGCTACGCTTTGCCTCGAAGCGGTGTCCTGTGGACATGGGATAAGGTCTGCACCTTAGTTCTCATGGTCGTCTGTGGTTCCCTGGTCTTTTTCTGCCTCTTTTTGATCTATGCGGCAATCTCGTTTTTTACTCTTGAGGGTTTGGAGTTCATGAACATCTTAACAGACGGAGGACGGGAGTTTGGTAGGTACCCTTTCTCCATCTATGGAGAAGGGATCTTGAAGTTCCTCACCTATGTGGTTCCGTTAGCTCTCTTTCAGTACTACCCACTTCTGTATTTGGTGGGGAGGGAAGCATCACTTCGCTATATGTTGGCACCCCTAGGAGGTCTGGTTTTTGCCGTGCCAGCTTATGCTCTGTGGCGTCTCGGCTTGAGGAACTACGTTTCTACCGGGTCATAGATGCAAAAATTCACCGCAGGCTCTGTCAAGTAAAAGCGATAATGTCTCAAAAAAATAGAAACATGAGCACCAAAAATCTTGATTAGTAAATGGCACTTGT
>JAAZLY010000186.1 GCA_012799115.1 Bacillota bacterium | reverse complement strand
ATGATTGATTACAGGAATCGGCTTAGGGAGCGCTTGGGAGAATTGCTCGATGGGACAACCATCACCGAAGAACGCTTCTTGGGTGAAGTAGCCATATTTGCAGATCGGTGTAGTATCGATGAAGAGCTTGTTCGCTTAACAAGTCATATTGCACAATTAAGAGAAACCTTACATGCAGAAGATTCGGTCGGACGGAAACTCGACTTCTTGATTCAAGAAATGAATCGCGAAGTGAATACGATAGGCTCCAAGGCGAACAATGTACATATCGCCACTCTCGTAGTGAATATCAAGAGTGAGCTGGAGAAAATCCGCGAACAGATACAGAATATCGAGTAAGCATGAAGGAGGTGAGCAACAATGGCACTACCACATCTGACGCAAGAAGAAAAGTTGCAGGCGCTGAAGAAGGCCCAGGAAATGCGGAGTAAGAGAGCCGAACTGCGTACTAAGCTAAAAGAAGGTTCTTTGAGCCTTCAAGAGGTTCTGGATTCGGTCGATAATGAAGTGATCGCCAGAATGCGTGTTACCTATCTCCTGCAGTCTTTACCACAAGTTGGGAAAGTCACGTCGGAGAAGATTATGCGAGAAATTGGAATTAATGAGAACCGTCGTGTGCAGGGTTTAGGTGCGCGGCAAAGGGAGCAGTTGCTTCAGCGACTGGGATAAGCGGTAAGGAGCTATGAACATGGGGATACGCTTGATTAACATTGGGTTTGGCAACATTGTAGCGGCTAATAGGATAGTGGCTATTGTCAGCCCCGAATCGGCTCCTATTAAACGGATGGTACAGGAGGCCCGAGAAAGGGGCATGTTAATCGATGCCACTTATGGCCGACGTACCAGAGCGGTCATTGTCGCTGATAGTGATCACATTATTTTGTCAGCAGTACAACCCGAGACTGTGGCACATCGCTTAACCAGTAAAGATCAACTTGAACCTAATGAAAAATAGGAGTTGCTGCTGAATTGAAGGGAACACTACAGAATGCCAGGGATGGTGGGATTAAGATGAACGGTTTTCTCATTGTTTTGTCCGGGCCGAGTGGGGCTGGAAAAAACTCTGTGATGAATGCTGTTTTCCCCACTATCCCTAATCTTAAGTACTCTATTAGCGTTACCACCAGGCCACCAAGGGCTGGAGAGGTGGATGAAGTAAACTACTTTTTTCGCTCAGAAGCAGAGTTTGACCAAATGCTCAAGGATGATCTCTTGTTAGAGTCAGCTACTTTTGTAGGCTATCGTTATGGTACGCCCAAGAGCTTTGTGCAGGACCAAATTCGAGCAGGCAATGCGGTCATTATGGATATCGATATTCAAGGCGCCAAGCAGATTCGGGAGAAGATGCCTGAGGCAGTCTTTGTGTTCTTACTACCCCCTACCCCCGAGGAGCTCAGCCGGAGGTTGCGCCTACGGGGTTCTGATTCGGATGAAGTGATTAAGAGGCGATTAGCTAAATCTTACGAGGAAATCAAGCATATAGTGGATTATGATTATTATATAGTCAATGATGACCTAGGCAAAGCCGCAGAGCAGTTGCGGCAGATCATTCTAAGTGAATGGTCTAGGGTTAGTCGCATTGACATGAAAAAGTTGGCTAAAGTTTGGGAAGGAGGTTTTCCAAGTGAAAGCGAAGATTAAAGCGGATCGTTACACAGCGATTGTGGCCGTTTCGCAAAGGGCTAGACAGCTCATTGATGGTATGGAGCCCGTAATAGAGTGCAGATCAACCAAACCTGTGACAATTGCCATTGAGGAATTAAAAGCAGGCAAGATTCAATGGAAGCACAATAAGGGCGAAGCAAATTAGGGAAAGCCTGTGGTCGATACCACAGGTTTTTTTAGGCGGTGATAGAAGATGGAACGTTTCGCAGGAGTCATCGTAGATGTGCGGGCTGAAGCCGTTAACAGGGTTTTTCAATATAGGATTCCTGAAGCTTACCAAAGACAAATCAAGATTGGCCACCGCGTCCTGGTTCCCTTCGGACGCCGCAAAATTGAAGGATATGTGGTGGAACTCTCGTCCCAATTGGAGATCGATCCTTCAAAGCTTAAGGATCTTCTTGAGCTACTGGATCCAGAACCGCTCATTCATCCTTCCCTGGTTCAGCTAGCCAAGTGGATGGAAGAAACCTATGTAGGGCTTCTTTCAGAAGCACTACAATACATGTTACCCCCAGCTTTTCGCTACGGCAAGGAGCGGGTGGGGGCGAAGAAGGCTCAAGTTGCCACCTTGCTGATCTCCCAGCCCCAGCTTAGGAAAAACGCCACAGCCCAACAGCGAGTGGTGGAGATACTACAGAGAACTCCAGAGATCCTTGCTGCAGATTTGGTGGTTCAGGCTTCCACGACGTATCAGACACTCCGGGCCCTAGAAGCCCAAGGTGTCATTTCTCTTAGAGAGGCGATCCAAGAACGTAAGGTGGAGTGGGACGATATTCCTGATCCATGCCATACTCTAACCAGTGAGCAACAGGATGCTCTGCAAGCGATCGCAGAAGAGATGCAAGGTGGGCGCCGTCCTGTTCTTCTCCATGGGGTCACGGGAAGTGGCAAGACCGAGGTGTATCTTAATATCATTGCTGAAGTGCTTAAGAAGGGACAACAGGCAATTGTCTTAGTTCCAGAGATCGCCTTGACGCCGCAAACTCTCAACCGATTTGCCGCACGCTTTGGCGAGCGAGTCTCGGTCCTCCATAGCGGGCTTTCATTAGGTGAGCGTTTCGACCAGTGGTGGAAAATCTACCAAGGAGACGTCGATGTGGTGATTGGTGCCCGCTCTGCGGTCTTTGCGCCCACACAGAATCTAGGCTTGATCGTACTGGATGAGGAGCACGAAGGAACCTACAAACAAGAAGAGGGGTCCATCCGTTATCAGACACGGGAGGTTGCCATTAAGCGCTGCGAGTTAGTGGAAGGGCAGGTAGTCCTAGGAAGTGCCACACCGGCTTTGGAGAGTTATCACTATGCTCTGCAAAGGCGTTTCCGCTTAGTTGAACTAACCAAGAGGGTAGAGTCACGCCCCTTACCCCAGGTTCATATCGTTGATATGCGGGAAGAGTTTGAAAAGGGTAATCGCTCGATGTTTAGCACCGATTTAAGGAAGGCTCTGCAGAATCTAGTCCAAACTGGCGATCAAGCCATTATTCTCCTTAATAGGCGAGGCTTTTCTCGCTTTGTACTCTGCAGAGAATGCGGTGAAGTGTTGGAGTGCCCCAATTGCCAGGTGTCACTGACCTATCATCAAGAAGATGCTCGTCTTCATTGTCATTACTGCCTACACAGGGAGGTCCTTCCCGGAAAATGTCCCAAGTGCGCTTCTCGTTTTCTACGCCAATTTGGTGTAGGAACAGAGCAGGTGCAAGAGGTACTGGGCAAGGAGTATCCAGAACTAAAGATACTGCGTCTTGATGCGGATACAACCCGGCGTAAAGGAGCCCACAGAACCATCTTGGGCAAGTTTGCTAGAGGAGAAGCCCAGGTCTTGGTTGGCACACAGATGGTGGCCAAAGGCTTCGATTTCCCCAATGTGACGTTGGTAGGAGTGCTCAGCGCAGATCTTGCTTTGAACTTTCCCGATATACGTTCGTCTGAACGTACGTTTCAGCTCTTGACCCAGGTCGCAGGGAGGAGCGGTCGGGGCGAAAAGGCGGGGCAAGTGATCATTCAATCCTACGATCCATCCCACTTTTCGATCCAGGCAGCGCAGAACCACGATTACCATGACTTTTATCGTAAGGAGATAGGCTTTCGCCGTCAACTGCGGTACCCGCCCTTTAGCGAGCTCGTACGCATCTTATGTAGTGGACCTCAAGGTGCAACCCAGGAAGCAGCCCAGCGCATTCACTCATTCTTTCTCGGGCAGGGATTTCCTAAGGAGGACATTTTAGGACCACAAATGGCACCGATCGGTCGCATCCAAGGTAGGTACCGTTGGCAAATCTTGCTACGGAGTGCAACCGTACCTGTGGAGGTCTTGAAAAACATGCCGGGGGTACCCGATGAAGTACAAGTTACAATCGATATTGATCCCCTCTACATGTTGTAAATGTGATATACTTTAGAGATAGAAAGAAATAAGCTAGAAGTTGGTGGGTCAATATGGCAAAACTTCCAATTGTCACAATCGGTGATCCTGTCTTGGAACAGAAAGCGGTAGAAGTACCCAAGATCACAAAGAGGATTACGAAACTAATAGATGATATGCTGGAGACTATGTACGAAGCGAATGGTATTGGTCTGGCGGCTCCCCAGGTTGGGGTTAGTCAGAGGATCATTGTCTTGGATGTGGGCGAAGGCCCGGTTGTACTGGTCAACCCAGTCATCGCCTCAGCCACAGGTGAGGATATCGATGTCGAGGGATGCCTCAGTATTCCCGAACGCTGGGTATATGTTAAGCGCGCAAGTCAAGTCGTTATAACGGGCCTGAATGAAAAAGGGAAAGCAGTACGCCTTGAGGCCGACGGGTATTTTGCCCGTGCATTGCAGCACGAGATTGACCATCTCGAGGGAGTCTTGATGCTTGACCGGATGCTTGCTGAAGCGCAAGTGGAAGAAGGGGAAAGTCCGTCTGAGGAAGGGGCAGGTGAGTAAATGCGCATTGTCTTTATGGGGACCCCAGAGTTTGCGGTTCCAAGCCTAAAGGCTTTGTTGGCCGAGAATGAGGTGGTGGCCGTTGTTACCCAGCCTGACCGAAGGCAGGGACGAGGGCAGAAGTATGCCTACTCTCCAGTAAAAGAAGAAGCATTGCGCCACGAGCTTACTATCCTACAGCCCGAAAGGATCGGAGAACCTGATGTTGTCGATAGGCTCAAGGGCTTCCAGGCAGACCTTTTTGTTGTGGTGGCCTTTGGTCAGAAGATTCCAGATGAGCTCTTGGCCGCGCCCCGCTTGGGCTGCATTAATGTCCATAGTTCCCTCTTGCCAAAATACAGGGGAGCCGCACCCATTAACGCGGCCATTGTCAATGGTGATCGTGTCACTGGTGTGACAACGATGTACATGGCGTCTGGTTGGGATAACGGAGATATTATCCTTCAGGCTACAGAGGAGATTCGACCTAGGGACACGGCTGGCGAGCTTCATGACCGTCTCATGCTCAAGGGTGCAGAACTCTTGGCAGAGACGGTTCGGCAAATTGCCAGGGGCGAAGCCCCCAGAATCCCCCAAGATCATGACCAGGCGACCTTTGCCTTTAAGCTGGCCAAGACCGATGCCCTCGTTGACTTCAGGCAACCTGCCATACAACTCGATCAGTTGATCCGTGGTATGAATCCCTGGCCATTGGCTTACACTGTAGTAGGGGGTGAAGTGGTGAAAATCCATGAGGCCCTGCCCTACGATGCAGATGGTAGTCCTGGAGAGATCCTGGGCTTCGTTGACGAAGGTTTGCTCGTGGGCTGCGGTAAGGGGTCCTTGCTCTTGCAGAAGGTGCAAAGACCGAATGCCAAAGCGGTCTCGGGAGTCGATTTCGCCAATGGTTTGCGGTTAAGAGAAGGAGATGTCTTGTAACGAAAGGAGGAAATTGAATGTTCTATGATCCCACATTTTTTTTGGTTCTTCCTGCCTTATTCTTCGCTATGTATGCGCAGTTCAAAGTACAAAGTACCTTTAGTCGATTCTTACGCGAGCGCTCCTATGGAGGTTTTACTGGCTATCAAGTAGCTCGGCAGATTCTGGATGATAATGGCTTGCATAATGTAAGTGTAGAGCGTGTTGGAGGACAGCTTTCTGACCATTTCGACCCTCGATCGAATACAGTTCGCCTATCGCCCGATGTGTATAGTGGCACAAGTGTCGCCGCGGTCAGTGTTGCCGCCCATGAAGTAGGACATGCTGTTCAACATGCTACCAAATACGCTCCCCTTGGGTTTAGGACCAGCCTTTTCCCGGTGGCAAGCATCGGTTCCCAGATGGCGATGCCTCTTTTCCTGTTCGGCCTTCTACTGAGCTTTGATATCCTGATGCTCGTTGGTATTTGGTTCTTCGTGGCAGCCCTTGCTTTTCAGTTAGTTACGCTACCAGTAGAGTTCAATGCTTCGAGACGGGCCCTTGGTTTTCTAAATGCGGGTGGGTTTTTGAGTAAGGCTGAGGTCCCCAAGGCAAAGTCAGTCTTAAATGCAGCCGCCCTTACGTATGTTGCAGCCGTGGCCGTATCAGCTACGCAACTACTGCGTCTGCTGATCTTGCGGGGAAATCGGAGACGCTAATGAAACGAATCCAGAATCCTCGCCAACTTGCCGTAATCACGTTAAACGAACTTGAGGAACAAGGGGACTTCCTGCGGGAAGTCCTCGATTTTCATTTGCGCAAAAATGATCTGAGTCCCTTAGATCAAGGTCTTTACACTGAGATTGTCTATGGCACCGTGCGTATGCAGCGCAATCTCGACTATGTGATCTCCCTCTTTAGTTCACGGCCTCTGAAGAAGATCGCACCTTCCATCTTGAACGTTCTGCGGAGCGCTGTCTATCAGATTCTCTACTTAGAACGGGTTCCTGCCCATGCAGTCGTTAACGAAGCTGTGAAGAACGCCAGGATCTTCGGGCATGAAGGCGTTGCCAAGTTCACCAATGGCATCCTGCGTCAGATCATTAGAGGGCGGGAAGGGATCCAGTACCCAGACCTGCAAAGTGATCCAATAGAGCATCTGGGCTTGAAGTACTCCTTTCCATCCTGGATTATCGAACATTGGTTCAGCTGGCTTGGCCAGGATGAAACTGCCGCTCTCTGTCGGGCTCTTAACGAAGCACCGACCATGCATATTCGGGTGAACACCCTAAAGACATCGGTGGAGGACCTGAAGGGTTATTTCGAGGGACAGGGCGTGAGCTCCTTACCTGGAGCATTTGCCCCAGATGTCTTGGAAGTGAATCCAGCGCATCTTGTGGTGAAAGACTCCGCCCTAGCCCACGGAATGTATTATGTTCAGGACGAGAGTAGCGCACTAGCAGGCCACGCTCTGCAAGTTCGGGCTGGGCAGACGGTGTATGATCTGTGTAGTGCCCCTGGGGGGAAGACCACCCACTTGGCCCAATTGATGAAGAACGAAGGGAAGATCATCGCCTTCGATGTCAATCCTTCTCGTCTGAAGCTCGTGGAGGAGAACTCCGCGCGCCTTGGAGTTACCATCATTGAGACCAGGACTGGCGATGCAGCGACCGACCTTGGTCTAGCTCCCGCGCCAAGAGTCTTGGTTGACGCTCCTTGTTCTGGGCTTGGCACAATGAAGCATCGCCCGGATATTCGCTGGCGCAAAACACCCCAGGATATCCAGGAGCTGGCAACCCTGCAAAAGAAGATCCTCGGACAGGCGGCAAAGGCGGTGGCCCCTGGAGGACTCCTGCTTTATTCCACCTGTACCTTAACCAAGGATGAGAATGATGATGTCGCGGAATGGTTCCTGCAACACCATCCAGACTTTGAAGGTGCCTCTTTTCCAGATTGGTTTCCAAAGACCCAAAGGGAGGCGTGGAAGCGTACTGTTCTGCCTCATCGACACGGATTGGACGGATTCTTCTTGGCGGTTTTTAGAAAATATAAAATGTAGCAATAAATTGACAAGGCTTGAGAGAACAGGAGGAGTTTTCCACTTTGTGTCAAATATCCGGGGTGGAGGGATCCTATGGAGATTCTTGTGGTTGACAACAATGTGGAGCTATGCCGTGCGTTACAAAGTTATTTCAACACCCAGGATGACATTGAAGTAGTAGGGATTGCATATGACGGCGAAGAGGCTCTTAAGCACATTGAGAGCCTGCAACCCGATGTGATCCTACTCGATATCACCATGCCCTATCTAGATGGAATCGGCGTCATGGAATGCCTAGGTAGTCTGGCCATCAGCAAAAGGCCTAAAGTCGTTGCCATGACAGCATTTAGCACCGATACCCTATTGACGCGTTTGATGTCCTTGGGCGTTGATTACTTTATCGTTAAGCCCTTTAAGCTGGAAATTCTCGCCCGTAGGCTCCGGGAGTTTGCCCAGGATTCAAGGGGGATGATCGCATCAGAAGGAGCATCAGCCCTTGAATCCAAGTTGACGACGGATCAGAGAGTGACCAAGCTTTTGCATGCGATGGGGGTGCCCCCCCATTTCAAGGGGTTCTTGTACCTTAAGGAAGCCGCCTTGATGTGTACCGAAGATGGGTACTTTTCGGGAGGTTTGACGAAGGATATCTACCCTACCTTAGCTAAGAAGTATAACACCACTGCAAGTGGGGTGGAGGCCGCGATCCGTAACGCAGTTGTTGCCGCTTGGGAACATGGTAATACTGCCTTTATTCGTGAACTGTGCGAGCCCTATTGCGCTGAGCGCATGCCTACTAACTCCTTGATCATTGCTAAAATCGCAGAAGAAGGTCAGGCTACTTGATCAGAAAAGCATCTTCCGTCTAGGCTGAAGATGCTTTTGTGATCCGGTTTACATTGACAAAAGCCCGCTTGCAGGTTTATACTTT
>JAAZLY010000185.1 GCA_012799115.1 Bacillota bacterium | reverse complement strand
GTTTCTGATATTATCCAGGAGGTAGCCGCGGGAGAACGCGTTCTCAGAAAACGAGACGCTTTTTTCGATTACAATCAATCGTATCGACGTGTTTCGACTACAGGATCCCATTTCGCTTACCTGAAAATCGCCGAGGGATGTAATCATCGTTGCGCTTTTTGCGTGATCCCGACAATTAGGGGGAAGATGCGGAGCCGCAGCCTCGAATCCATCCTAGCAGAAGCTCGGGACCTCAAGGAACGGGGAGTGCAGGAGATTGCAGTGATTGCGCAAGATACTACAGCCTACGGGCGCGACATAGGGGTAAACATCGTAGAACTGCTGACTAGACTTGCCGATCTTGATATTCCCTGGATTCGTCTGTTGTATACGTATCCAACGAGTATTTCCGACGATCTATTGGAGTTGATCAATAGCAGACCGAATCTTGTGAAGTACATTGACTTGCCTCTCCAGCATGTTGCAGGTAGTGTATTGCGTAGAATGGGTCGTCCAGGTAGTCTGGAATCCACCAAGGCACTGATTGATCGGATTCGAAAAGCAATCCCTGGCGTGACTATACGGAGCTCGTTCATTGTGGGTTTCCCAGGCGAGACCGAAGCCGAGTTTCAGGAACTTCTGACCTTCCTAGAAGAAACGCGTCTAGATCATGTAGGTATCTTCAAGTATTCTCGTGAGGAAAACTCCATAGCCTACGATCATGAAGACCAGGTAGAGGAAGAAACGAAGGAGAGGCGTTACGAAGAGGCAATGAGTCTGCAACAAGAGATCTCCCATGAGCTAAACACAAAGCGCATTGGGGAGGAACTTGAGGTGTTAATGGAGTTCCCGTCCGAGGAGTCAGATTTGGTCATGGTCGGCAGGCATGGTGGGCAAGCACCGGATGTAGACGGTGTTGTTTATGTTGGTCGTGGTCGCCTTGAACCAGGCCAAAGAGCAAGAGTTCGAATTACGGAAGCCTATGCCTATGACTTGGTTGGAGAGGAGGTTGAACAGGGTGAATTTACCTAACCTAATCACCATAATTCGCATTCTACTGGTTCCAGTTTTCGCGTCTCTAGCCCTCTCTTACCCGGCAGGTCTGAACATTCCTGCAACCACCGTCTTTCTGGTGGCCGCTCTAACCGATGGCTTGGATGGCTACCTAGCTAGGAGCCGTAAGGAAGTCACTCGTTTTGGTCAGCTCATTGACCCCATCGCTGACAAGTTACTCATCACGGCCGCTCTCTTGGCCCTAGTAGAACTGGGGCAAATTAGTACTTGGGTAGCCCTCGTTATTCTCGCCCGTGAGTTCTCTGTATCGGGGCTGAGAATGTTAGCGGCAGCGGAGGGTACGGTGATTTCAGCTTCAAAGTTAGGAAAACTGAAGACGACGATCCAAATCGTGGCCATTACAGCTTTCTTGCTTGGAATGAGTTGGGCATACCTTCTGATGTGGGGTGCAGTGGCCATAACGATCCTATCTGGTGTCGATTATTTCTGGAATGCCCAAGATATACTAAAAAACTCAATGGAATAGTGTGTTATAATAATTTGTGTCAGTCATTGTACTGACCTTTTTATTTCTACAATACAAACAAACGTTAGTAAGGAGATGGCTATGTACTTTCGTGGGTTTCGTTTTCAAGTAGCGCTCCTGGCCTTTCTTATTCTTTCTGCTCTTGGACTAGGTGTAAAGTACCTGCATCAACAGACACAAGTACTTGGTCCCTTGGTGGAGCAGATACAGGAGATCTCAGGTGTTGCACATGTCCAGTCTGAAAAGAGCGTGTTTGACAGGGCGTCCAAGGTTTTGGTGACTTTGGAGTTTACCAGAGACGTTCCTTTGGGTGTGGCATTTCCCAAGGTGTATCAGACCCTTCGCGCCCAGGGTGGAAACTATGTTGTTCGGGTCAAAGATGAACCCAATGACACCCTTATAAGACTCTTCCAACGAATTCAAATTGCTCTAGAAGAGGCTATTGTGACAGGGGAGTTTACTGCTTTAGAAGGTCGCGTGGAGCGGTTAGCCCAGGAAGAGAGAGTCACTTGGCACTTGGGTCTAGACCGGGAATTCATCTATGTCTCGCTCGTTCAGGGTGAGAGTACTTTGCATAGGATTGTTAATCGTGGTAGCGGTGAAGGCAGAATTAGAGTTGCTATCGATGGAGGTGGTGCCCTTTGGCCCGTTGGATGAGGGAAGTTGGTGTTGGTATACTATGCGCGTCAACATTTCTAGCACTGATGTCTGGCTTTGATTTCTCCATGCTCTTGCTTCCCCTAAGCATGTTGGCTTTGGCTTGGCTTTTACTCAGCGGCCGCACCGGTTTGCCGCAGAAGTTCAACGTTCCTACCTCGCTTGGGGGAGGGGACGATGATAAGATCCCCACAGTCACGTTCGATGACATTGGCGGTCAGGACGTAGCGAAACGTGAGTTTCTGGAAGCGTTGACATTTCTCAAGGAAAGTGCCAAGACCAAGCACTTGGGCATTCGCCCTCTCAAGGGAATACTGCTGACTGGACCACCAGGAACTGGAAAAACGCTCATGGCCAAAGCTGCGGCCAACTACACAGAGTCCGTCTTTCTGACGGCCTCAGGTTCCCAATTCGTTCAGATGTATGCCGGTGTGGGAGCAAATCGGGTACGCCAGCTCTTCAAACAAGCACGTAGTACGGCCGAACGGGAAGGAAAATCCAGTGCCATCATTTTCATCGACGAGATTGATGTCTTGGGTGCGAAGCGGGGCCAAAATGCAAGTCATATGGAGTACGATCAGACTCTTAATGAGCTACTTGTCCAAATTGATGGTATTCGAAGTGACCACACTGTCCAAGTCTTGGTGGTTGGTGCTACCAACCGCAGTGATCTGTTAGATCCTGCCTTGCTCAGACCGGGGCGATTTGATCGGACAGTTCGAGTTGATCTTCCTGATAAACAAGGACGCCTTAGCATTTTAGAGATCCATGCTGCAAACAAACCTCTATCTTCCGATGTGGAACTAGAAGCTGTAGCAGCCGAGACTTCAGGGTTTTCTGGTGCACACTTGGAAAGCCTATTGAATGAAGCAGCCATCGGTGCCTTAAGGGCTGGCCGCGAGAGTATTGATCAATGTGACTTGAGCGAGGCCATTGAAAAGGTAATGTTGGGGGAAAAGTCCAATCGTGCGATGCGAAAGGAAGAACGGGAAAGGGTAGCTTTTCATGAGGCAGGACATGCTATCTTAAGCGAAACGGTACGTTCAGGTTCGGTCGCTTCTATTACGATTACCCCGCGCAACCAGGCTCTAGGCTATATTAGACAAAATCCTAAGGACGACCAATACCTCTATACCAAGGACCAACTGCTTGGAGCAATCCGAGTTTGCTTAGCGGGCGCTGTCAGCGAAGAACTCATCTTCGGTCAACGCTCCACAGGTGCCCAAAATGATATAGAGCAGGCAACAGATTTGGCTAAACGGATGGTTTTTGCTGGTCTTTCGCCTCTAGGAATTGTCAGCAATGAATTGCCGGCAAACACTTTGCATGAAGCCATTGTTCAAGTTATTGCAGAGCAAGAAGTGGTGGTCAGGGAATTCTTGTGTGAAAGGACCGATGTTCTCCGTAGGGTTGCAGAGCGCCTCTTAGAGGACGATAGTCTCACTGGGGACGAGTTCCGACAGCTACTGGATACGAAGGCCGCTTCTTGACGAGGGATATTTCATCGTTGTTACAAGCGGCCCAACCTGTTATAATCTAGGAGAAGGCTAGCGAAGGAGTAACCTTACGAGAAGCGCTGTAATACCTGCTGCCATAATGGGACCGACCGAGACGCCATCAAAGAAGAAGACGCTAACCATCACACCAATTAGGATTCCGGGAACGATGGAAGGCTCAACGGCAATCAAGTCAAGTCCTTGACTGTTTAGGTATGCACCGAGAACGCCTCCAATAACAGCCAAGATCCCGATAGGCGTTAGCAGGGAAGCGGTGAGGTTTTTCAACGTGATTTCTCCATTAGCAAGCGGTACGAGTAGGGCGATCGTCAAGAAGAGAACGCCGGCTTCAAGTCCGCGGCTTTGGATCAAAGGAAAGAAGCGGTGGAGTCGCATTAGGTCCATGAAAAATACGATGGCTGCGGCAGACGCCAATAGATTGTTTTTAGTTACAAGCGCGATCAGAAAGACGATCAATAAGGGTAAGGTCGAAGCCATGTTTATCCCTCCTGGATCATCCTATTCTGAAATCTAGTCGATATGAAGGGGGCAGAGGCGATTAATTCTCAACCCATCCTTAGACAACTACAAAGTAATGAGGTACTGATGACTGCCATCTTGGCCTGGGCGATTGCACAATTTCTCAAGATTATTTCCTGGGCCTTTGTTTCGAAGGAGCTGAACTTCAGGAGGCTCGTTGAGCCTGGAGGGATGCCGAGCTCCCATAGTGCCTTTGTCACTTCTTTATCCACAGGGATAGGAATATATGAGGGTTTTGACTCTACTATGTTTGCGCTGGCTGCAGTCTTTGCAGTTATCGTCATGTACGATGCCTCGGGAGTACGGAGGGCTGCTGGCAAACAGGCCAGGGTACTCAATCGCATTATTGAGGACTTAAATCGAAGAGAACTACATCCCGAACGTCTACGTGAACTTTTGGGACATACACCTTTTGAGGTGGTCGTTGGTGCAGCGTTGGGCATTGTTTTGGCCCTTTGGCGTCTATAAGAATAGGCACAGGGAATTCCTGTGCCTTTTTAGCGCCTCCAAGTCAGCGGAGCTGAGTAATAGCCGACAATGCCGCTCCTGCTGACTGCGGCTACGATATAGTGGACCTCCTGAAGTTCGTTTTCTTCGAACCTATGGAGAAAGCTCAATTCTTTCACGGGGACGGAGTTGAGTAATTCAAAGCGCTCTAAAGGACTGCTTTGAGCAAACACGAAGTATCCCTCGATATCGTCATGCACGACTGGATCCCACGTGAGGTAGACCCCTTCTTGGTTCGATGTGAGGGAGACATTCTGGGGTGCTGGGATCAGTGTCTCAACTCGGCCAGATACATGAAGGATTTCCGTGGCGGGACTCCAGTCGATGGATACTTCTTCATTTTCAGCAATGTGGATTACTTCCCAGACCCCTTGGCTAATTCGATCTCCGATACGGAAGGACTCGGTGTAGAGTTCGACCTTGAACTCATAACTTCCGGGAACCAGTTCTAGGGTCTTCTTGAGTGGAGTCGAAGAGTCTTCACGTACCACCTCATAGTGGTGATCATTGATATGGATACGAGCCCGCATGGCAACGTATCTAAATGCGTAATGTTCAAGATCGATACTGACATGAACCTTACTGGCTGCAGGTTGCAGAATAAGGTCCAAGATTGATGTTTGCCCCAAAGAGATCTGTGTCTTTTCAGACTTGCTTTGATACAGCACGATCCCCTGACGATCAACGAGCAATACACTGACCTCCCATTCACCAACTGGAACACTGAGTGTAGCGGAGAAGCTGTTGTCGATGACGGGGACCTTTTCTTCCACGACATGCTTACCTCGTTTAATGACGATGCGTGCCTCAACGACATCAGTCATTCCGGCAGATTGTACCGTACCCATGACGGTTAGGGGAGCCTTTGCTGTCAAGGGCGATTTCAGCGTACAGGCACTTGAGCTGACAAGCAAGGTGAGTAACGCTAAGAGAATGATGTGACGAGCACCTTGGCGAATCATGGTTAGCCTCCTAATTTCCCTAGGCTCTTCTACTATAACATATTATTGTCAGAAATTAAATGTATATATTAAAAATTCGGAAATAACGGAGTGAGAAGTATGCGAGCCGAGTTAATTATGATTGGTACAGAGCTACTCTTGGGAGAGATTGTGGATACAAACGCTGCATTCTTAGCGAGGGAGCTAGCAGATCTAGGTATTGATGTTTTTTTTAAATCAACGGTGGGAGACAATTTCGCAAGGGCTTGTGAAGTTCTGGCGAAAGCTCTTGAGAGAAGTGATTTAGTGATCATTAGCGGAGGCCTAGGACCGACAGATGATGACCTGACGAGAGAGATTGTGGCTGAGGTTACACAGAGTCCCCTACGACAGAATAAGGAGGTTCTACAGGAACTCGAAAACTGGTTTATGGAGCGCTATGGGGTGTTGTCCATGCCAACACACAATCGCAAGCAAGCTCTTTTTCCCCAGGGTAGTGAGATCATTCCCAACCCCGTAGGCACCGCCCCGGGATTCTCCCTTCTGAAAGACGACAAGATGGTGATAGCACTCCCAGGAGTCTCCGGGGAGTTGAAGGCCATGTTTGCCTCCAGCGTAGCTCCCTTGTTGATGAGGCAAAGTTCAGGTGCGCTTTTGGTAACGAAGAACTTACACTTTGTGGGCATCGGTGAATCAAGCCTCGAAGAGATTCTAGAGGACCTCTTAAGAGAACAGACCCAGCCCACTCTAGCCCTTTACGCTTCGGGAGGTACGGTGAGAGTTAGGTTGGCGGTGAAAGCAGCAAATCAGGCCGACGGTTATGAACGAATGGGCCAAGTGGAGAATGAGATTCGCCGTCGGACCGCCGAATATCTCTATGGTACGGATGGCGAAACTCTCGAGGCAGTGGTGGCTAGACAGCTCTTGGCTAAGGAGCTAACCTTGGCTTTGGCGGAGTCTTGTACCGGGGGATTGATCAGCCATCGCTTGACCAATGTTCCTGGGAGTTCGGGTTTTCTGGAACGGGGTTTCGTCGTCTACAGCAATC
>JAAZLY010000184.1 GCA_012799115.1 Bacillota bacterium | reverse complement strand
CCCTAGTACCCTCTTGGACACGATCTATGCGGTTTGCGCCTACATTCTGCCCTGTGAAGGTGGTCATGGCGTTCCCGAATGAGAAGTTGGGCATCATGGCAAATCCGTCAACTCGCATAATGATCACATTTGCGGCAATCACTAACTCGCCGAAGCTATTGGTTAGAGACTGAACTACAATCATTGCCATAGAAAAGATTGCCTGCGTGAAGCCTGAGGGCAGACCGAGCTTAATGATCTTGAGGGAAAGCTCACGGTTGATCTTCAGCATCGACCAATTCAGATCGAAGACTTCTCTCATTTTCAAGAGTCTCAGCAGACAAAAGACGGCAGAAATGGCTTGTGCAATTACTGTGGCTAAGGCTACCCCGGGAACACCCATATCAAATACGGCCACGAACAAGATGTCGAGGATGACATTGAGTGCGGTCGCGATGAGTAAGTAGATAAGGGCAGAAACAGAGTCTCCTAGACCGCGCAAGATCCCTGCTAGGATGTTGTAATAGGAAAAACCAGCACTTCCCCAGAAGAAAATGTTTAAATAGTTCGTGCACCAGTCGATGATAGAAGCAGGAGTGTTTAGCATCTCTAGAAGTGGACGGCTCACCAATGGACCTACGACCATGATAATGATGGAAGTGAAGGCGGTCAGGACAATGCATGTGCCGATGGTTTTTGACAGCTGTTCCCGGTCCTTTGCACCGAAGTACTGCGAGACCATAATCCCTGCTCCAACAGCGATTCCCACGAAAAGTACGAGAAGAAGGTTCAAAATCGGGCCGGCACTACCTACCGCTGCCAAGGCATTGTCGCCGATGTAGCGTCCGACAATGATGGAGTCCGCTGTGTTATAAAATTGCTGAGCGATGTTGCCGAGTAATAGGGGGATTGTGAACTGTACGATTCCTTTCCATGGTGTACCTTCAGTCATGTCATGAGCTGCAAACAGACCTTGCATCTTGGCCATAGACAACCTCCTTACGATAAAAAACAGAAGCCCGCCAAGGCTCCTTGTTCGAAATACTGATCTAATCCTAATCCCGTTTTCGACTAATGTCAATACCAAGCCCAAAAGAAGAGGGGGAGACATGTTACGCATAAAAGTTAAAGACAATAATCTAGTCTTCAAGTCCCATCCCAAGCTTTTCTCTCCCCAAGGATTAGATGCTGGTACTGAGGCCATGCTCTCCCAGGTGGTATTTGTGGAAGGTCAACGAGTACTTGATCTGGGCTGCGGCTATGGCATCGTTGGCATCGTGGCTGCGAAGATGGTTGGAGAAGAGAATGTAGTAATGATCGATAACGACCCCCGTGCGGTTCAGTTAGCGCGAGAGAACTCCCTCCTCAATGGAGTCTCTCGAGTTAAGGTTTACCAGAGTGATGGATTCAAGGATTTCTTTGAGACTGGCTTTGATCTGATCTTATCGAATCCACCATATCATGTGGATTTTTCTGTGCCCAAAGCCTTTATTGAAAAGGGCTTCAATCGTTTGGCTATGGGCGGAAAGATGTACATGGTCACCAAGCGACACAAATGGTATAAGAACAAACTCGTTGCCATTTTCGGTGGTGTACAAGTCGCCGAGATCGATGGCTACTATGTCTTTATGGCAGAGAAGAGGAGCATGCAGTATGCAAAGAAGAGGCCAAGAGACAAATGAACTCCATCCCTGACTTCCGAGGCTACCTGTTTGATATGGGAAACACCCTCTTAGATTTTCATCAGGGTTCAAGTGACACAGAAAAGGATAGGGTAGGAGTAATGAGGCTAGCTAGACATCTAAGTGATGTATATGGTCTGGCAATTGCCCAGCAGTATCTAGAAGAGGAGTTTTTGAACCCTTGGCTTGGTGATTTCCCCCTGAGAGAGCAAGGAAGAGAGTTAGATGTTTCCCTCTATCTCAATCGCGCTCTAGCACCGTTTGGTTTGGAGCTGAAGCCAACTCAGTGCCTCGATGCCATGCGCATCTGGTTTTCGGAGTATAAGAATCAGGTATTCGTGAACTCCCATGCTGAGAAGGTCCTGCAGGCACTAAGTGAGCGAGGTAAGATGGTTGGAATCGTGTCCAACTGTACGCTTTACGGAGAGATTTTCGGGGATGTCTTCGAGTCTGTAGGCTTAGCACGTTATATTGACCATTTTTCTTTTAGTTATTCTCAAGGAGTTCGAAAACCCCATGCACCCCTATATGAGAAGGGAGCGACAGATACATGGAGATCCTCTTGATCCGACACGGGCAATCCCAAGCCGATCTAGAAGATAGGCATGAGGGCAGAGCGGATTTTCCCTTGACTGAACTCGGCGTCCGCCAGGCCAGGGCCGCAGCGGAATGGATCAAGGAGCATTACCCTCCGGACTTGATTATCACCAGTCCCCTGCAACGAGCTAGCAAGACGGCTGAAATCATCGGAGAGGCTGTCCAAGTGCCGATTCAGTTTGATCCTGCGTTGATGGAATGGAACAATGGGCTCTTGGCAGGGCTACTCAGGAGCGAAGCCGCTCAGCGTTTTCCCTTACCTGAAGGAGGGAGAAAACCCCATGATACCTGTGCCGAAACAGAATCGTTGATTGACTTTCGGGCCAGGGCTGAGACGTTTTGGTCGGAGTTCACCTATACGTATGTGCATCCCCAGTGTTATGAGAGGGTGGCTTTGGTTTCCCATGGCGGCATGATTAATATGTTATTCCATTCTTTCCTGGCTCTGCCAGTCGTCGGTGATATCGTCTATAGTACAGGCGATACGGGAATTCATCTCTGGAGTATGACCCCTCGGGGTCGAAGAATTATATTTGCTAATCGGCTAGAACATTTACAGCGAGTCTGAGGAGGAGTAAAGGTTGAAGTCTATCGGAAGAGAGTTTATGGAAAAGACAAAGTATAGGTATCTGGGAGAATCTGACCAAGACAAGGGTTTACCCCAACCTCCTTTGGAGCTTGCTTGCCCTAGTGATGCTTTCTTACTGGACTTACCGGCTATAGGGGAGATAGGAGTTAAGGAACTCGATCTGACCTTGGCCATGGATGAAAGAAGAACGGTAAGGAAGTATGGCCAAGGGGCCCTTAGTCTTGAGGAGTTGGCCTATCTACTTTGGTACACGCAGGGCGTTCAGCGCGTGACTCCGCGCCCAGTTACCTTGCGCACAGTGCCTTCGGCAGGGGCACGTCACTCGTTTGAGACGTATCTACTCATCAACAATGTGACTGGGCTCACCCCGGGATTGTATAAGTATGTAGCTTTGGAACACAAGCTTATGGTGGTCGACCTCGCAGAAGGCATGTGTGAGAGAGTAACGCAAAGTGCGTTGAATCAAGTATTCATTAATAACAGTGCTGTCACCTTTATCTGGACGGCGGTGACTTATCGAATGATGTGGAGGTATGGCGAACGTAGTTATCGCTATATCCACCTAGATGCCGGTCATGTTTGTCAGAACCTCTATCTGGCAGCCCAAGCGGTGGACGCAGGCGTGTGTGCTATTGCCGCTTTTGATGATGATGAACTGAACTCTCTACTGGGATTGGATGGTCAAGAACACTTTGCTGTGTACTTGGCTACAGTAGGAAAGCTTTAAACGGAGGTGCACCTTGCAGGACAACGAATTTCAGCGAGAACAGGATTGGCTTGATTTTGTATACGATAACATAGATGAACAACTAGCTCAGCAGATGGAGCACACCACAAATTACCTGGACAACTTGCAGAGGATCCGGACTTCCCTTTGGGAAGAACATGGGATTAGTGGCGCAAGTGCGAACAGACTGATGGATGTCGCCCAGCAGATTACGGAACTTCGCCACAGCGCTACGTCCTTTGGTATTCAACACCGCCTCCTCAAGCAGCTCCAAACGGCTGAAAAGGCCCCCTACTTTGGTCGCATCGACTTTCATGAGGTGGGCTTACCCGAGAGGGAGACACTCTATCTTGGCATTCGCTCTCTCGTTGATCAGAAGACGAATCTACCCCTTGTCTATGACTGGCGTGCTCCTGTCTCCAGTATGTTCTATGACTATGGACTAGGGGAGGCCCAATACGAGGGACCGGGCGGCATCTACCACGGAGAAGTGTTCTTGAAGCGACAGTATCGGATAAAGGACCGCAAGCTTGTGTATATGTTTGATAACGAACTGACCATTGATGATGACGTTCTGCAGGAAGCGTTAGGCCAGCATGCCAGCGAAAGGATGCGCACAATTGTCAATACAATTCAGCGAGAGCAGAATCAGGCGATTCGCAATGATCTGGATGATCTCCTCTTGGTTGAGGGGCCAGCTGGAAGCGGTAAAACCTCTG
Organism: Bacillota bacterium; assembly: GCA_012799115.1. Lineage (GTDB taxonomy): Bacteria > Bacillota > Limnochordia > Darwinibacteriales > Darwinibacteriaceae > UBA5420. The sequence continues at coordinate 3,742 of JAAZLY010000184.1, read as the reverse complement.
TCGCTCTTCATCGCGTCGCCTATCTATTGTACAAATACAGGGATAGTATTCGTTCGCAAAACATTGTCATTTTCTCTCCGAACCGCATTTTTAGCGATTATGTCTCTCATGTTCTGCCTGAACTAGGGGAGGAAAACGTTCATCAAACAACATTCCAGGATTTAGCTGAACCCTTCTTGGGGTGGTCCTGGGACCTGCAGACCCAATTGGACTACCTCGAGGATTTGCTTAAGCAACAAGGCGTAGTTCGGGAAGGGCTTATTGAAGCCATGGCCTTCAAGGTGTCGCCGCGCTTTCAAAGCCTCCTTGATCGACTTGTCTTACTCATTGTGGAGCAAGCATGCGACTTCTTTGATGTACGTGTAGGAAAAGAGCTGGTCATCACTGCCGCGGAGCAAGAGAGACTCTTCAAGGAGAGTTATGGCTATCTTCCGGTACAGAAGCGTTTGGCCAAAATCTATCAACGCATCATGTTTCTACTTAAGCCCATCAAAAAGAGACGGATAAAGGCTGCCCTGCGGGGTAGTGGCAAGAGTTTTGGCCTAGAAGGGGAGTCCTGGTGGACCCAGGCTCGGAATGCCGTGAGTAAGGTCAAGGCAGAATTGGAGCCGATATTGCTCAGGTTGGATGCTCAGCTGAAGATTGATACGATGGATTGGTATAGTAGACTTTGGCAGGATGTTAGCTTATGGCAAGAGGTCGCAGGAGACCTTCCGATGCCACAGTTTGCGACTCAAAGTCTTGATTCCCTGCAGGGCTTTTCGATTTCCTTTGAGGATGTGGTTCCCCTTTGTTATCTGAAGGGAGAGCTTGAAGGTTACCCCATCAAACGGGAAATTCAACATGTCGTTGTCGATGAAGTCCAAGACTACGCGCCGATGCAGCTCCATATTCTTGTCAAGACATTTCCCAGAGCACGCTTTACCTTCGTCGGAGACATTTTCCAATCGCTGAATCCCTACATGTGGCAGAACGGGAAGGCCCTAAATGACTTGTATGGTGAGCTCGGGGTAAGGACCGTAAGACTAACCAAGAGCTACCGTTCCACCGAAGAAATTTTCCACTTCTGTAATGCTCTCCTGAGGGACGAAGTACTGGCGGAAACCGTACTACGTCATGGTCAGAAACCAAGCGTCTATCGGGCGCCTAATGGAGAGCGGATGCGTAAGATACATGATCTGGTGGTAACCCAGAGCCAAGAGGGCTTCGAGACCGTCGCCATTATCTGCGAGAGTGTCACGGAGTGCGAGGAAATCTTCGCCAGTCTTCAAGACCTAGATCCCACTTTGGATATCTCTCTCTTGGTTCATGAAAAGGCTACGTTTAGGCCAGGGGTCGTCATAGTTCCAGTCTTCTTAGCGAAGGGCTTGGAGTTCGATGCGGTCATTGTCCCTGAGGCCAGTTCTCACAAGTATGGTGAGGAACACCAGCGAAGGCTTCTCTATGTAGCTTGCAGTAGGGCTTTGCACAGACTAAGCCTCCTCTACACAGAAGAACTGTCGCCATTTGTCCAAGAGATGTCAAAAGAACTGTATATTCTTGAATAGTCTACAACGCCATGTTATACTCAAGTTAGTAAGCAATCTCTATCAAGCATAGGAGGAAGGCAATGTTCAGCTAATCAATATGGAGAATTTCATGACCCTTGAGACTAGACCTTGGTTAAGGTCTGTTTGTGGTCGCCATATTGAGTAGATGAATGATGAACTCCTAATGATGCATGGCAATAATCAGACAAGATACTGATTCTAGAATCTAGATCTGACGATGTCAACATCAAACCACGGCAGGTAATGATCGCTTGCGAAGAGGTTTGCATAGTTGACAAAGTACCATCGCGATTTATCTGCTCATCTATGGGCAGATTTTTTGCTTTTTTGGCGACCTTCATGGAGGTGGATAGAGATGTTGATTTTCAAGAATGTGACTCTTACATTGACCAGAGATCTGCGAACTCTCGTTGAGGATTTCAGTTTTTCCCTACAACATGAGATGAAAGTCGCTTTGATTGGAGAGGAAGGCAATGGAAAGTCTACTTTGCTGAAAGCGGTAGCAGAACCAGAGAGCCTTCGAGAATATATGGAGGTGGAAGGGGAGATCATCACAGCGGGTGAAGTTGTGGGTTACCTTCCTCAAGTTCTATCAGAAGCGGTGTTGACTCAGACGACTGCAGGGTATTTGAGCCACACTGTGAATTCAAGCGAGCTTGACTATACCTACTACTACAGTCTGCTGAGGGAGATAGGGTTTCCAGAGGACCGCATTGCAGATGACATTCGTCTAGGTGACTTATCAGGTGGCGAGAAGATCAAGTTTCAGTTGTTGTGCGAGATGCTTCGATATCCCAGCGTCTTGCTTCTCGATGAGCCTAGCAATGATTTGGACATGGAATCTGTGGGCTGGCTCGAATCGTTTATTGAGTCCTCGAAGATCCCCGTAATGTTTGTCTCCCATGATGAGCTGCTCCTAGAACGATGTGCCAATACCATCATCCATCTAGAGCAGTTAATGAGAAAACGTAGGCCGAAGTATACTGTAGCCCGGTTATCCTATCCAGACTATGTACAAGGTCGGGACGAACGGATAGCGAAGCAAACCCAGTTAGCCCAAAAGGAAAGGGAAGAATATGACGCTAAGATGGAGCGTTATCGCCAAATCTATCAGCGAGTTCACCATGAACAGAAGTCGGTCTCGCGTCAGGACCCATCGGTGGCTAAGAACCTTAAGGACAAGATGAGGTCCGTCAAGTCGATGGGTAAACGTTTCGAGAGAGAGAAAGAGCAGATGACTCAACGCCCTGATTTCGAAGAGAGTATCGCTGTTCGTTTTGAGGACTCCATCTCTATTCCCCACGGCAAAGTAGTGTTGGATCTCGATCTCGATGTGCTTAGAGTGGCGCATCGCATTTTGGGAGGCAATATACGTTTGAAGGTCGTAGGTCCTGAGAAGGTGTGTATCCTTGGCCCTAATGGGGCTGGGAAAACCACTCTGCTCAGAAACATCATAGCTGAACTCAAGAAGAAGGGCATAAGATTCGGCTACATGCCGCAGGAGTATTCCGAAATGATGGATCCGAAGCAAAATGCCATCGAGTTTCTGACTGTGACAGGAACAAAAGAGGAACACACCAAGGTCAGAACCTACCTAGGAAGTATGAATTTCACAGCAGAGGAGATGTATCATCCCATCTTGGAGTTATCTGGGGGTCAGCGGGCCAAACTGTACTTTTCCAAGATGATCCTGGAGGAAGCCGAAGTCTTGGTCTTAGATGAGCCCACGCGAAATCTCTCGCCTTTATCGGGACCAGAAATCAGGGCCGCTCTGAGAGAATTTGGCGGCAGTATTATCGCAGTTTCTCATGACCGTAGGTTCGTCATGGAGGTATTTGACAGGGTCATGCTTCTTGAGAAGGATGGTCTGCGGCAGGCGAGTGCAGTTCAATGGGGGGATATTAACCAGGAAAGACGTGGATAATAGGTTCACACTCTAGAAATGGGAGGGCTTTTCCTGATTATCCAACGTTCACTCAACCTCGAAGATGTGCAGGCGAGAGTCGAACAGGTGTTGACGACCAATGACGCAGCCCGCGACGTCCTCAACTACGTTGCATCGGCGCGGGGGAAGGGGTTGCGTCCTTTGCTCGTCCTCTTGACATTTGATCTTTGTGGCGGCACAAGATTTGAGGAAGCCATCAACTGTGCAGCAGGAGTCGAATTAGTTCATATGGCTTCACTGATCCATG
>JAAZLY010000183.1 GCA_012799115.1 Bacillota bacterium | reverse complement strand
TGAGCCGCGAATTTGGGATGCAATTCGCTTTGGAACCGTCTTGGAGAACGTGGTTTTAGACCCAACAGAGGCAGAAGCAGATTACTCTGATAGTTCTTTGACTGAGAATACCCGATGCGCCTATCCCCTCGATTATATCCCAGGACGGACAGACCCTAGTGTCGCTGGCCATCCTAACGCTGTCATCTTTCTTACAGCAGATGCTTTTGGAGTGTTACCTCCCATCAGCGTACTGGAAGATGAGCAAATCATGTATCACTTCATTTCCGGTTACACCAGTAAACTAGCAGGGACTGAACGAGGTATCTTGCAGCCAGAGACAACATTTTCGGCCTGTTTCGGCGAACCATTCTTGCCTTTGAGTCCTTTGGCCTATGCTTCGATGCTAAAAGAGCGCGTCAACCAATACGGGGCAAAGGTGTATTTGATCAATACAGGCTGGTCCGGCGGACCTTATGGAGTTGGCGAGAGGATATCTTTGGATTATACAAGGAAAATTGTTACAGCAGCCTTATCTGGAGAGTTTGATGGTGTAGAAACGAGAGTCGATCCGACATTTGGCTTTAAGGTTCCGATTCGTTGTCCTGGAGTACCAAGTGAGATCCTCGAGCCCAGAAATACATGGGAAGACAAGGCAGCCTATGATCGGAAGGCCCAGGAGTTGGCCCAGGCCTTTCGGGAGAATTTCAAAAGCAAGTATGCCGACCTAGCACCTGAAGTTCAGAAAGCTGGCCCTGTGGCTGTCTAAGGCTTAATTGGGGTGAGTACTTTGTTTAAGGTGGTTGTTGATGCAGACGCTTGTCCGAGGGCATGTCTCCAGGTACTCCACAAGCACAAGAAGACCTGGAAGTATCGCTTGCTGACTGTTGCCTCAGTCGATCACGTGATTGATAACGCCGATCACATTGTCGTTGGCAAAGGTTCTGATGCGGCCGATCTGGCCGTGATCAACAACACTGCTAAGGGAGATATCGTTGTCACTCAAGACTGGGGCCTAGCTGCTCTGATCTTGGGAAAGGGTGCCTTAGCGGTCTCGCCCTCAGGCCGCATTTATTCGGAGCGTAATATTGACTTCTTGCTGGAAGAACGTTCTCTCAAAGCCAAGTACCGCAGAGCAGGTGGCCGAACGAAAGGTCCCTCTGGGCGTACCAACGACGATGATCGGAGATTTGAGGAGAGTTTCTTAACTTTAGTTCACAGAGCGATCCAGCAAGTGAACACAAACGACAATTGATGGGAATGAATCATAAGGGAGGATTTTTATGTCAGAACACCATTTTGCCGTCTTGGTAGATGGTGAGAACATTTCGCCACGATTTCTGGGTCCAATATTGGCCGAGATCAATCGTTCTGGTGAGATTATTTTAACAAGAGTATACGGAGACTGGACACAACCTCATATGGGTGGATGGAAAGAGCTTCTCCAGAGTTATCCGGTAAGACCCATCCAACAGTTCCGTTATGGTGAAAACGCCAGCGATGGAGCTCTCATTATGGATGCCATTGAAATTGTGTCTACAAACCGTAATCCAGTCAATGCTTTTTGTATTGTATCGAGCGATAGCGACTTTTATAGTCTAGCATTGCGCCTTCGCGAGCATGGTATGTATGTGACAGGGATAGGCCGGCAGGGAACCAAGAGTATTTTGGTTCGTTCCTGTAATCGTTTCATATATCTAGAAAACCTTGGTTTTTCCTCGAATCCACAGGTTAAAGAGGAAGTACAGATACCCTCTCTAGGAAAAGTGCCGGTGGAGGATATTGTCCGCAGGGCTTATGAGGCAAGTGATGAAGACAGTGATGGATGGTTGCTTTTGGCCCATCTAGGGCAGTCTATCCGTAGGGAGAACTCAGACTTCGATCCTCGGAGCTATAACTACACCAACCTCTTAGATATCTTACGTTCCTACCCGGAGATGTTCGAGGTTCGTAGCAATGGCAAGACTCCCCCTGTGTATTGGATGCGCCTAATTCCAGAACGAGATGTTCCTAGTAAGCTGACCGGCGTAATTAAGCGCTTTATGACCAATTATGGATTTATCCGCGGGGACAAGGGAGACTATTTCTTCACAAAAGCCAATTTGCCGGCGGAACAACGGAATATCCACTTGAAACCTGGAACACCCGTGGAATTTGTGGAAATCAAGTCTCCGGATTCAAGTGGCGACAGTTCTGCGGAAAAGAATGGACGAGCCCGCAATGTGGTTGTAATTGGTTAGGAGAAAGAGGGAGAAATCATGCGCTTTGTCCTACTATGTGATGCTTCTCAGCCCCAGAAGGTGGCTCCGTTGTGCCGAAAGACGGGAATGGGCGTAGAGATTCAATCCTTCTCGAATCCTGAGTATCCACGTTTAAAGCCCGATGGGGTTTCCATCCATCGTACGCAGTATGATGCTATAACCCCAAAGGCCTTGCACGGACCCTTTGGGGACCTTAGTCCTGGTAGCTGTGATGCCTTGATTCGCCAAGTTACACGAGATCGTTTTGAGTTTGCCTATACCCACGCTCAGGAACTTGGCGCAAAGCACGTGGTTCTCCATCACGGTTATATACCCAATACAAATACGTACGGGGGTTGGTTAAGGCGTAGCGTTGAGTTTTGGAAGAGTTTCCTCTCCGACAAAAATTCGGAGGTCACCTTCTACCTGGAAAACCTTCTAGAAGTAGATGCTGAGCTGATTGTTGACGTTTTGCGAACGGTGGATCATCCGAATCTAAGAGCTTGCTTGGATCTAGGGCATGCCTTTTGTCACGGGAAGATCCCTGTTAAGAAATGGGTTGAAGACCTAGGCGGGCTGATCGGCTATGTGCATTTCCACGATAACCTAGGGGATCAGGATTCCCATTTATCCCTGGGAGAAGGGCGCTTGCCCCTCGATGAGATTTGCTACTCTCTGGAGCAAGTGTCGCCAGAGGCCATCTGGGCCCTTGAGGTGGGTCCTGACAACCTAGAAGACTCTTTGTTCTGGTTGGAGACCCATGGTTATTCGCCAAGCGGGGGTTAGGCTATGGACTATATCTTTGAAAAAGTAGATCATTCCTCAGCTCTCCAGATTGTCGCCTGGGATTATCCTGCTCCCTACGATTTGTATAATCTTCACCACTCTGAAGTGGCGCGGGACCGCCTGGTAAGCGGTCCCTATTTCGCGTCCTTTTCAGGCAGTGACTTGGTTGGGTTTGTGTGTTTCGGGAAGGCTGCACGGCTGAGTGGAAAGAAGGACAACCCTCTCTATGCAGCAAGTGAGTTCTTGGATATTGGTTTGGGTATGCATCCGGCTTGGTGCGGGAAGGGTTATGGAGAAGGCTTTGTACGAGCAGGCTTACTTTTTGCCCAAAATAGGGGTTGGAACGAAGGTTTCCGTCTTACTGTTGCAGCAAACAACATCCGAGCACGCAAGGTGTACACCCGTCTGGGTTTTCGAGAGATAGGACAAATCCCTTGGGACTCTAGTTCAACGTGGGATTTTCTGGTAATGACTCTAGATACTCCCGCCCCAGGCTCTCGAGGGTCGACCGCTGGTTGAGGGAGGGATCGGCCAAAACCTGCTCCAGTAAGTACCTAAGGATTTCGCCAATGAGCGGTCCGGGTTGTAAGCTTAAGGTTTGCATCAGATCGTGACCATCGATGGCGAGACTGTCAATGGAAAGGGCATGGTTTTGAGCTAGTACTTCGTGAAATCGCATTTCTAGTGACTCTCCAAAGGACAGGATCTGACGGGGATCGAGGTTCATACCCGCCATATCTGCTTGGCGAAGTCGGATCAGATCAAAGGCTGTGTCTGGGCTGACCGCCGCGAGAAAACGGCGGACCTCTCTTTCTGAAGAGTGGGGGTGAACGGAGAACATGTGGTGTGATATGAGGGTCGATACACTCTCCACAAGCTCGCTACTGGCCCGTAGTCGTCTGAGAATTCCCTCTGCAACTTCGGCACTGATCTTGGCGTGTTCACGCTTGAGTGTCTGTAGTTTCCCCACATCATGAAGAAGAGCGGCCCAGCGTATGTGGAGGGCGGGATAGGCGAAGTGGGCGGCTGTCATTGCATGGCCAAGGAGATCGTATGGATGGCTCTGTCCTGGCGAAACGCTGTAGCATGCCGCAAGTTCGGGGAGCACTTGCTCCATAAGACCCGAGAGATAGAAGGTCTCAAGGCTTGTGAACAGGTGGCTGCCAAGGAGCATTTTGTTTAATTCTCCTAAGACTCTCTCTACACTCACCGCGAGAATCGACCGGGCTAAGCCAGGCAGGGCTAGCCTGGTTTTCTTTTGGATTCGAAATCCCAAGGTTGATTGAAATCGCAACAGTCGCAGCATTCGTAAGGGATCCTCACGAAAACGATGATCGGGTTCGCCAACCGTGGCCAGGAGTTTTCTCTTGATATGTTTGAGACCCGAAAATGGATCGATAGTCTTGTGTTGGAGTGGATCATAGGCCAAAGCGTTGATCGTAAAGTCACGGCGACCGAGATCCTCTTCAATCTCGTCTGTGAATGTAATGTAGTCTGGATGTCGCCCATCGCTATAGGGTCCATCTTTTCGCATCGTTGTGATTTCTAAAGGCGAGCCCTCATAAACCACGGTAATGGTCCCAAAGTCCTTGCCAGTAGGAATCGTTCGGGAAAATATGCTTTCCACCTGCGTTGGTGTAGCATCGGTTGCTATATCCCAATCGATAGGGCTTAGGCCCAGGTAGCTGTCTCTGATGGCTCCTCCCACCAGATATGCTTGATATCCATGCTCTGACAGGTTGTTGCATGCTCGTATGACGAGTGGGGGAATGGCAATACGCATGTTGTCCCTCCTTCGCGAATTACTTGTAGCTTCTCCATCTATGTAGGCTTTTCCTATAGGGCGAAGGAATGTTAGCACTTGTGGGGAATTGTAGTAGTAGAAATTGGGCAAGGGGGGTGCCTATGTGGTACGTATTGGCTTTGATGACTTGGTCAGGGCGACCTTTATCGAGCGTCCTAACCGCTTCATCATCCGTTGCCGTCTTGATGGCAGTGGCGAAGAGGTCGAAGCTCACCTTGCGGATCCAGGTCGTTTGAAGGAGCTTCTGCGACCAGATGCCGTGCTCTATCTGAGATATGCGGCGCATGCTCAGCGAAGAACGAGGTGGTCCGGATGGCTAGTCCTAGCTCAAGATGGTGTAACCCTAGTGTCGCTCCAGTCTACCATGGCCAATCGTCTCGCAGCCGCCGCCCTTGCAGCGAAGAAAATTGCTCCCTTGGCAGCCTGGGATCTAGAAAAGTCTGAGTACAGCTATGGTGGATCGCGTTGGGACTTTCTATTGCATGGCCCCTCACATCAAAGAATGCTCTTAGAGGTGAAAAGTTGCCCCCTGGTGCACGAAGGGATTGCCATGTTTCCTGATGCTGTTACCGCCAGAGGAAAGCGTCATGTGCAGGAACTAACTCGTCTCAAGTTGAGCCGAGAGTATGAGACGGCAGTTCTATTTGTGGTACAAAGAGCTGATGGCGAGAGATTTAGCCCAGCTACCCACATTGATCCCGCCTTTTCTGCAACATTGCAGGAGGCCTACGATCAGGGGGTAAAGCTGTTTGTATACAACTCGGAGGTTGATCTCACAGGTATCACCTGGGGGCGGCAACTTCCCATTGACTTTTCTTAGGAGGTAGGTCACATGGTTTCGAACATTTTCTCGCAGACACATATTGCTGTGATTTGGGACTTTGACAAGACTCTGATTCCAGGTTATATGCAGGATCCTCTTTTCAATCATTACAATGTTGATGGGCGGAACTTCTGGCGTGAGGTCAATGCACTGCCGAAGTATCTAACCCAGGATGGTCAAGAAATGGTTGCCGAGGACAGCATTTACCTAAACCATATCCTGACCTACGTGAGGGCTGGCATTTTTAAGGGCTTGAATAACAGACTCCTGCGACAATTAGGGGGAGAACTAGAGTTTCACCCTGGCTTGCCCGAATTCTTCTCCGCTGTCAAGGAGCATGTTGCCAAATGTCCTCTTTTTAGTAAATATGACATAAAAGTGGAACACTATATTGTTAGTACGGGACTTAGGCAGATGATCCTAGGCAGCAAGATCGCTCCGTACACCGACGGGATCTGGGCTTGTGAGTTTGTGGAGCATCGCTTCCCACCAGGCTACCTCAAAGGGGGCGTGCCCCAGGTGGAAGAGGATGAGGTGACAATTCAGGACATTAGTTACATCATTGACAATACTACAAAGACAAGGGCAATCTTTGAGATCAACAAGGGTGTTAATAAGATCCGAGACATCGATGTGAACACGAACATTCCCAAGGAAGATCGTCGTATTCCGTTCCAAAATATGATCTATATCGCAGACGGTCCCAGCGATGTTCCAGTTTTCTCCCTTGTGAACCAAAACGGTGGCCGGACCTTTGGTGTCTATTCACGAGGTTCCAGAGAGGAGTTTGCCCAAGTCAATGAGCTGCAGAAGCAAGGTAGAGTCCATTCCTTTGGTGAAGCGAACTACGAGCCGAATACACAAAGTTACATGTGGATTATGAATGCCGTGGATGAAATCGGCAAGTCCATTATCAAGAACAGAGAATGGGTGTTGAAGAATCGTACTGGTGAGTCTCCAAGACACTTGAATGAACAGGGGGATTAGACGTGAAGGAACTTCTTGCAAAGTGGGGTTCAAAGTTCGGCAGAGCTGACACGCAGCCGTTAGTAGACGGCGTGTGGCGTTGTTGCCTGGGAGATGAAGCCTATATTCTCAAACGAAGATCAAACCGAACCCGCGCCTTGGAGGAGTACGACTTGCTAAAGTGGCTTTCTGAGCACGATCAGCCAGTTTCACTCTTACTCCATACCAAGGAGGGTGTTCCTTGGGCAGAGTACCAGGGGTCCTTTTTCGTACTCTATCCCTATCTCCCCGGCATACCCGGCGATACCCTGGTCACACGAAGTCATTCCTGGGCTAGCGAGGCAGGCTCTACTCTCGCCAGGCTACACCGCTGCCTCGCGGACTATGACGCCCATACAGGATTTCCAGGATTCGACTTGTTTCATGAAGTGTCCACGTATGCCTGGCCGGTTGCTCAGAGCTACTCGTCCGAAAAGCTTCATCACCGTTTACATGAACTGGGTCAGACCATTAGTGAACAACTGGTAAACCCCTACGAAGCTTTGCCCAGACAGTTGATTCATCGAGATTTTCACCCGGGAAATCTGGTCTTTCGGGATGAAAAGGTAGCGGGCATTCTTGATTTTGATCGTGTTCGCATCGGGATTCGCGTCTTTGACCTCTGTTATTTGGCTACATCTGTATTAAGTTCGACCTTTAGTGACCTAGGCCGGAGAGAGGAATGGCCCAGCTTTGTGCAAGAGTTGATACGAGGCTATGCAAGGGAAATGCCGTTGGGAAAGACAGAAGGACATGTCTTTTTGTACATCACCTATCTGATTCAGCTCCTCTTTGTGGCCTATCACCTTGACGCTGGCGATACCAAGAGGGCAGATGTGGATTTGGCCATTCTATTTTGGCTCTACGATCAACAGGAGTACTTGCAGCCGCTTATCGACAAGACGGTGACCGAGGTCAAGGAGTGATTATGTGAGGGAAGATAGTCAATTAGCGGTGCTCCTTGGGAGGATCCTGGAGGAGGAGAATCTTCTCGGCTGTACCCTGAGTAAGTTACGGAGCAAACAAACCCAGTATGAGAAGGTATCCTTGCGTCCCCTTGAGCTGAAAGGTGAGCTAGCCTACCAGGTCACCTATCACTACGGACAGAAAGAGCTTCATGAGAATCTATCCGCGGAGCAGGTCGAAGAACTAGTTCTAGACCTTATGAACGGAGTTTTTCGCCAAGGTCATATTTTCACGCCTGAGGCAGATTGGCAGGTCCTAGTGAGTAAGAAAGGTGCCATGAAGATCCTGCAACATGAACCATCCCGCAAGGGGCAAGATGTTGATCTGGCGCACAATAGAACCAAGCAATATCTCTTGCGAGAAGGGACTGCCTACCCGTTCTTGGTAGAACTTGGAGTCATGAATGAGGCAGGGAGGGTTCTTAAGAAGCGGTACCACAAGTTCAGGCAGTTGAACAAATATCTAGAAGTTGTAGAGGACTGTATGCCCTACTTGCCTGATCAAGGTGACAGGCCTTTGCGAATTGTCGACTTTGGAAGTGGAAAGGCTTACCTAACGTTCGCCTTGTACTACTACCTCGTAGAGCACTTGAAGCGTGATGTTCAGATTATTGGCCTCGATCTTAAGGAAGATGTAGTGGCCTTCTGTAACGAGATGGCTCTGCGACTAGGTTTTGAACACCTGCGCTTCTATGCCGAAGATATTAGAGACTTTAAGGCGGATGATAGGGTAGATGTGGTTGTGTCGCTCCACGCCTGTGATGTGGCCACGGATTATGCTTTGGCCCAGGCGGTACAATGGGGAGCACAGGTGATTCTTGCTGTTCCCTGTTGTCAGCATGAAGTCCTCGGGCAACTCGAGCAAACGAAGGAACCAGTTCTTCTCGAACATGGAATTCTCAAAGAGCGCGTTGCCGCCTTATTGACTGATGCTGCTCGGGGTAAACTCCTAGAGACGCAGGGATACTTGGTGCGGGTGATGGAGTTTATAGACTTAGAACATACGCCCAAGAACCTCCTCATCCGTGCGTTTTTGGATCCTAAGACAAATAAACGGCAGGCGCTAGAAGAATATCGTAGCTTTGCGACATCGTGGGGTATTAAGCCCACGCTAGAAGCGTTGTTAACAAAGGAGGGTTAGGATGTTACACTTAAGTCCAGAAGTAGAGCAAGCGTTGGCGAATAGCAAACCGGTAGTTGCCCTGGAGTCTACGATTATTGCCCATGGTTTTCCTTATCCCGACAACTACCAGCTCGGTTTGGAGTTGGAAAGTCTGTTGCGAGCCGAGGGGGTAGTACCAGCAACCATCGCCATTTTGGGCGGGAAGTTAAAGGTGGGACTAACCGAGGATGAGCTTCACTACATTGCTAAGGCTGGAAATATCCCCAAAGCTAGCCTACGAGATGTTCCCTCGCTCTTAGCCCTAGGTCTTGACGGGGCCACAACGGTGGCAACCACGATGCAGATTGCCCATTTGGCTGGCATCAAAGTTTTTGTTACTGGTGGTATTGGGGGGGTTCACCGAGGAGCTGAACAGAGCTTCGATATTTCCGCGGACTTGCAAGCCCTGGCAAGCTACAATCTGATGGTCGTATGTGCTGGTGCAAAATCTGTCCTCGATCTCCCCAAGACCTTGGAGGTACTAGAGAGTCAAGGAACAGTGGTAGTAGGCTATCAGACAGAGGGGTTCCCCGCATTTTATCTCCGGGATAGTGGTCTTAGGGTAGACTACCGGGTTGACAACCCCGCTGATATAGTGAAGATATTTGAGACGAAAGAGACCCTTGAGATCGGTGGCGGAATACTGGTTACAACCCCGATTCCTCTGGCAGATGAACTCGATTCCAGGCAGTTTAACGCCTGGCTAGACATGATTTTAGCAGAGGTCGAGGAACAGGGAGTGCAGGGTAAGCACGTGACACCCTACATCCTTCGGCGACTCCACGAAGTAAGCCAGGGGGAGACGGTGAAGGCTAATATCGCCTTGGTCAAGAATAATTTGCTTCTCGGTGCCAAGCTTGCTCAAACGTATAGTCTGGGGAGTTAATTATGATCGGCGTGTTCGGTGACCTGATTCTAGATGTGGCAGTGAGGTCCCATGGCCCGTTACAGATCGGTAGTGATGTAACGGGAGCGATCTCATATCAAGGGGGAGGGTCTGCGGCAAATGTTGCTGCTTGGCTTGGTAGCCTGGGTGCGAATGTCCGCTTTGCAGGTGCTATCGGTGGCGATCTGGCAGGTAACACCCTAGCCCTGGAGTTAGCGAGCTATGGTGTAGAGACCTGTTTGACAGAAAAGGACGATCCCACTGGAACCATCCTGCTCTTCTTAGATGATCGCGGTGAGCGAACGATGGTTACATCTCGAGGTGCGAATCTACAGGTTGTGCCAAGTGACATTCCCGACGAATTCTTCGATGGCTTACAGCATATGCATCTTACCGGTTATTCCTTCTTTGGTTCGCAGGAGCTTGCATCGACCACGATAACACTTTTGGCAAAGATCCGAGAACGAGACATTCCCTTTTCGGTCGATCCGTCTTCCTACGCTCTACTCAAGGAGTTTGGTGCGGAGAGATTCTTACACCTCACAGCGGAAGCATCCCTGATCTTCCCGAACTTGGATGAGGGTATGGTTTTGACCGGCGAGGTTGAGCCGGAAGCCGTAGCAAAAAGACTTTCGGAGATGTACCCTTGTGTTATCATGACCATGGGTTCCGAAGGTTGCTTAGTGGCTAACAGGGGCTTTCTTTCCCACGTGCCTACAAAGCCTGTTCTGGCCGTCGATACGACCGGGGCAGGAGACGCATTCGCCGCTGGTTATCTTTATGCCTCACTCCAAGGTGCTTCTGTCCTGGAGAGTGCTGAGGCTGGTAATGATGTGGGCGGAAACTGCGTGCTACATTATGGTGGACGACCCATTGCTTGACAGTTGCCGTGGATATGCTAAAGTGAATAGATAGTAAGCTATAGGAGAGGATATGCTGATGGACACGAACACAAATGCCCCATCCAATTTTATTAGGAATATTATTGACGAGGACTTGGCCACTGGCAAGCACCAGGCTGTTGTCACTCGTTTTCCTCCAGAACCCAATGGCTATTTGCACATCGGGCATGCTAAGTCTATTTGCCTCAATTTCGGCATAGCCCGCGACTACAAGGGTACGTGTCACCTGCGTTTTGATGATACCAACCCAGAAAAGGAAGAAACCGAGTACATTGAGAGCATCATGCGGGACGTCCATTGGCTTGGTTTTGATTGGGGTGAGCATCTCTATTTCGCTTCAGACTACTTTGAACAGCTCTATGACTTAGCAGTAGAGCTGATCAAGCAGGGGAAGGCTTATGTCTGTGAGCTAAGTGCAGAGGAGATTCGTGCCTATCGAGGCACCCTTACGGAACCCGGAAAAGACAGCCCGTATCGTAATCGTTCTGTTGAAGAGAACTTAGACTTATTCCACAGAATGAGGCAAGGCGAGTTTGAAGAAGGCAGTCATGTCTTACGGGCCAAGATCGATATGGCATCACCCAATATCGTGATGCGCGATCCAACCTTGTATCGTATTCGCAAGGTTACCCATCACCGCACAGGCGATCAGTGGTGCATTTATCCAATGTATGATTTTACTCACTGTCTCTCGGACGCAATTGAGAATATTACCCATTCCATTTGTACCCTAGAGTTTGAGAACAATCGACCTTTGTACGATTGGATTTTGGAGCAAGTATATCCAAAACCACATCCCCAGCAGATTGAGTTTGCCAGACTGAATCTTACCTACACAATGATGAGCAAACGCAAACTTCTGGAGTTGGTAAACAGGGGTCTTGTCAATGGCTGGGATGATCCGCGGATGCCAACCCTCTCAGGACTTCGTAGGAGAGGTTATACGCCTGCTGCCATTCGAGACTTTGCAGAACGAATTGGAGTTTCTAAGGCCAACAGTATGGTGGATTATGCCTTCCTAGAGCACTGCTTGAGGGAAGATCTGAATCAGACTTCGCCTCGGACCATGGCTGTACTTCGTCCCTTGAAGGTTGTCATCGAGAACTATCCCGAGGGACAAGTGGAGTATGTGGAAGGTGTCAACAATCCGCAGGATCCCGCGGCAGGTACCAGGCAAATTCCCTTTGAACGTGAGATTTATATCGAGCAGGAAGACTTTATGATCGATCCCCCGAAGAAATTCTTCAGGCTCGCGCCAGGTCGAGAGGTACGCTTACGCTTTGCTTACTTTATCACCTGTACGGACGTCATTCGCGATGAAGAGGGGAATATCGTGGAGATTCGGGCTACCTATGATCCCGAGACGAAGGGGGGCTCGGCTCCAGACGGACGCAAGGTAAAGGCGACACTGCACTGGGTGGCAGCCAATCACTCCTTGCCAGCCGAGGTTCGTATCTACGACCATTTATTCACTGTGGAGGATCCAAGTGTGGGAGAGTTAGAGGATATTCTCAATCCGAATTCTCTGGAAGTCCTTACGGATTCTAGAGTCGAAGTGAACCTGGCAGATGTCAAGCCAGAAGATAAGTTCCAGTTCGAACGGCAGGGGTACTTCTGTGTCGATCCGGACTCAAAGCCAGAACGACCTGTATTCAACCAGACGGTCGCCCTAAGAGACACTTGGTCCAAAGTGAGCAAGTAAGAACGAAAAAAAGCGTGCCCGCGGATCACTGTGAACCGCGGGCTTTCTTCTTAGGTATACTTTCTTTGGAGACCCTGCCGCACTTCTTTGGCGTATTCCTGAGCCCCAAAAAGGGACATGTCTCGGTAGTTACCGCATTGGAGAGGATTACGGGCAGGAATCTCTTCTGCTTCGAGTACCTTCTTTAACGACCGAATTAACGCACCAGCGATTTCTCCTTCACTAGCTTGTCCGAGACGGATGAGGTAAAATCCAGTTCGACAGCCCATGGGCGAGAGATCGATGATTCCAGGCAACTCCTCACGGAGATATCCTGCCAAAAGATGCTCAAGGGAGTGGACTGCACTAGTGGGCATAATGTTCTCATTTGGTTGCGTGAAGCGCAAGTCGTACTTTGCGATAACGTCCCCCTTGGGCGTTTCGAACACTTCTGCCAGTCGCACATGGGGCGCATTGACAGTTGTGTGATCTAAGGAAAAACTCTCCACTTTTACGGTGGTCACGAGGCCACCTCCTGTCCTTGATGATCTAGGTCTATGATTCGGTTCAGCTCGTGGATCAACCCTTGGATCTCCCTCTTTGATGCTCGCTTTGTTAACATCTCCTCAGGGGTCAATACTTTATTCCAATAGACGTGATTGGCATTTACGTTATTGTCAATGGATGCACCCTCTAGGGATGCTCCAATAAAGGCACCCTTGCTGATGGAGTAACTGTACATGACCGCGTCAAGGCTCAAGTTGGTACCAGCTTCCGCTGATCGCCCGATGGGGCCGATGGCTACTGACAGATTCCCCCCAAGGGTGATCTTGCCTTCCTGGAGGCTTTGCATACCCTGTTCGGCCGCCATCACCAGGACTAACGAAGTGGTTTGAACTCCCAATTGGAATCCATAGGAGATGCCCTTCATTTGAACGAAATAGGGTCCATACCAGACTCCTTTCTCCGCATCATACTTCAACACAACACCCTCGCCAAATCTGCCGCCTAGACCGAGTCCTGCCTTAATGAGTGAGGGAAAGATCGCAACTCCGTGGGCGTTTTGCAGCATACGGTTAAAGTGCTCTGAATCTGGTTGTTCAGCAATCTCCTTGAGAGCTGAAACCGCATCGGCCAAAAGTTCGTCTGGAGTCTGGGCCGCAAATGCTGTTGTGCCTAGAGACAAGAGTGCTACTAGGGTCAGAAGAATTAGTCGTCTCATCTGTCATCCTCCTAGGAATGTGTTTGCCTTGGTTTAGTCCAACCCCCTCACGAATATACATGGGGCGAGGGGGGAAGGTAATGAGTCGTTGGAACATTTTGATCATACCCAAGGGCGTAGTCTTCTATCTATTAGGAGCATTCGTCTTGCTGGTGATCTTGTCGATTTATCACAACTATCCTCTTGGAATCCATACTGTCAGTCTCCTAAATCAGGAGATGCTCTATGACATCATGCTCGACCCAGGTCACGGAGGCATCGACCCAGGCGCGATTGGAGCAGGGGATATCTATGAAAAGGACTACGTCTTGGATATCGTGCTCAAAATGGCTGAGATTCTGCGTTCCCAGGGCCTCAAAGTAGGACTGACCCGAGAGACCGATCGCGATGTGAGTCATCTCGTGAATGAAGGAACCCGCCATCGCCGCGATTTGCTCGGTCGTTTCAAGCTCATGAATCAGGCCCAGCTAGGAATGAGTGTTCACACGAACGCGAGCAAAGACCCTAAAGAATCTGGTGCGATTGTTTTTTACATGAAAGATCAATACATCGACGAGATCTATGCTAGACTAGTCTTGGAGGAACTGGAGAAAGTCCAAATTCTGAATGAGTCGAACCCCATTCCCCGTACGACTCTCCTGCTACCCAAGGCCACGCCACCAGTCTTGCTCGTTGAAGTTGGATTCATGTCGAACTCCGCAGATTTGGCTAGGCTTGGCGATCCACAGTTTCGCTCCAATGTAGCCATGGCAC
>JAAZLY010000182.1 GCA_012799115.1 Bacillota bacterium | reverse complement strand
TGGGTACCCTCCTCGAAGTTGATACGCCTGGCCTAGCAGGAGGAGGGGTCATTCAAGTTATGCATGTAGAGACATCTGTTAATCCGAGACCATCTCCAGTGACCGATCGTCTCTCCCAAACTACGGTACCGAGAGTGACTGAACCTCGGCCCCAACCAGCTGAACCTCCTCAACCACAAGCCGTTGCGCAAGCAGAGGTTCCCGATGTTCCCGAGCCCCAGGTTGAACAGGCGCGCCCGGCTCAGGTAGAACCGGAACCTACGCCGGAGCCGGAGCCGGAAATAGCGGTACCCGAGGTACCTGAAGTGCTTGAGCAAACAGGTCGTGGCGAGCTACTCACCAGCCCAGAAGGGCCGGAAGTGGTTGTGGAAGTCGAAGCGCGTGAAGTTGTTGAACCGCCGGTTGAAGCCCGTCCGAATCCCGAGCCTAGACCCCAAACACAAGCAACGAGCGGATCAGGAACCGCCGATTTGGGTGCTAGTGATGACGCGGGTGTCGCAGAATCTGGCGAAGGGACAGCAGAAACAGCACCACCTCCACCTCCACCACCTGCTAGCGGACGTGATCTCCATGGCGGTGGCGGTGCACCTATGTACCCCAAGAACGCAGAACATGACGGGGTAGAGGGCGTAGTCTTTGTTTCTCTGGAAATCTCCGCCTCGGGTGTGCTACAGAGAGCGGTCCTAGAGAAATCATCTGGCGATGAACGTCTTGACTTTCAGGCGGTACGATATATTGAAGGCGTCTGGACCTTTGCGAGCCAGCCCTATGATTACGCCATGCAAGTGGCCGTTGTCTTTAGTCGAGAAGACAATCGATTCGTCTCCAATGTTGAATATGGAGAGGTTCGTTGGTTGAACGCACCATAGAGGAGGGAAGTGCACGGATGCCACGGAAGTTAGTACTTACTGTAACGTTCATTCTCACACTAGTACTCGTTGGATCTTTGACCTTCGGTGTGACGGCTTTAGCGGAAGTGCCCAAGGTCCAGATTGACAATGAATACATTCGGATCGTCGTTAATGCCGGAGAGACCAATACGGGTCGTTTTTCGGTAGGCACGACAGGTGGGGACCCCGATCGAGATACGGACCAAAACAAGCACTTGATTTACGGGGGAGATGATCCCTGGACGTCGTATACTACAGTTCGGGTTGGAAACCAAAACTGGGTGTACGGTGGGGAAACGGATCGAAGAGCGGGTTCAAGTGGTCTCTATGGCGAGATGATTCAACCTCCCACCGTTGTAGATGGTAAGATCGAAAGCAGTTGGAAGCTGGGTCCGATCCAGGTTTGGCAAGTCCTTAGTCTAACAAGGAGTAGTACGACTGGCCTTTTAGACACGGCTCAGATTGAATATCATGTAGAGAATTTAGACTCGGTGCCCCATATGGTCGGGGTCCGATTGATGCTTGATACCATGCTTGGCTCCAATGATGGTGCTCCTTTCCGGGTCGATGACCGGGGCATAACGACGGATAGCGTCTACTATAAGCAGAATATGCCCCAGTTTTGGCAGGCCTTTGATTCCTTGGCTCGCCCCCAAGTCATGTCCCAAGGGACTTTGACCGGGCCAGGTGTTACAACCCCCGATCGCGTGTATTTCACAAACTGGGGAAGCCTTGCTGATAGCCCATGGAACTTTAACTTCACTCCCGGGCAGGACTTCCAGCGCATCGGTGAATTTGAACTAGATAGTGCTATTGCTCTGTTTTGGGATCAGGTGTCCCTGGCGCCAGGAGAAGCTAGGAGTTTTGTGTCGTATTACGGCCTAGGTGGAGTGACCATTGCCCCTGGCGAACTGATTGTTGGAGTCACCTCGCCGGCTGAAATCACGGCAGATCCTGAAGGCTTCCAAACCTTCTCCATCATTGCCTATGTCCAAAATGATGGGCAAGGGGATGCCCGCAATGTAGTGGCAGAACTGAAGCTACCTCCTGGATTGCAACTGGTAGGTTCTCCCGCTAAGGTTCAGTTAAACGACCTCGAGGTCGGGGAAACGAAGCAAACTGGCTGGCAGGTTGGGGTACGTAGCATCACCGATGGCGTCTTCACCTACGAAGTAGAAGTCAGCGCTCAAAATAGTGAGCCCAACAGGGTAAGACGAAATGTAAATGTCTTAAGTCCTGCTAAGCTCCAGGTTCTCTTTAGCGGACCTCCAGGTTTGGGGATCAAGGACGAGCGGTACGAGCCTCCTGTCTTTGAGGCTAAAGCCGTTGTTCGTAACGAAGGAGGAACGCAGTTCTACGGAGGCACCTTCGAGATTCTATACCCCCTCGGGCTAGACTTGGTTACAGGGCAGAATGCGAAGAGATTTCCAGGAACAATTGAACCTGGTAAGGAAGTATCCTTCAAGTGGCTGTTAAAGCCGAAGGATGGATTTTCGGGTCCCCTCCCTTATTCTCTGCGGAGCATCGACGAACGAGGTCAGCAAAAGGTCGAGAATATGTTTATCATCGTTCCCGAGCTAAAACCCAAGGTCTGGGTGGGCAAGCCCGAGCGTCCGGGAGACCAAGTTGTCAGGGCAGGGGATTACTTTGCACTTCCGATCTGGGCCACGAATATTCATGATTTTCTTGGTATTGAACTGGATCTGTCCTTTGATCCTGAACACCTGGAGATTGTTGGCCGAACCTTGGATATCTCGAAGGGAACCCTGTTTGTAGAGGGCGGTTCATGGCAAATGCCCAGTGTCTCCAATCAAACAGGTCAGGTTCTTGGTCTCCAGGCCCAGCGGGGAACCGGTAACGAAGTGCCGCTGTCGTATGGTACGGTGATGACAATCCACTTCCGAGCCAAGACTGCAGGGTTAGGTAGAGTTAGTCTAAGCGGTGTTCGGGTCTTTACGAGGCAGGGAGTGCTAGAGGCTCCATCTCTAGTGATTGAACATAAAGACATTATTATTCAACCATAATGGTGAGGAGGCTTACTTAATGAAAAAGAACAAGATTGCCCTGGGCTTGGTGGCCATGTTAGTTTTGAACATGGTAGTGCCTTTGACAGTGTTAGCGAACGTAACCGATGTGCCTACGGATCATTGGGCCTACCACGCAGTGAACAATGCAGTAACTAGGGGATATTTGACCGTTTTTGAAGATGGAACATTCCAAGGTTCTCGTGCAGTGGACCGCTATGCCTTGGCGAATGTCATCAATCGTCTCTTGGAAGATATTGAAGTCTCCCGTGTCAGAGGAACCTCTGGAGATTTGCTCGAAGCGAGCGAACTGCGTCTACGCTTTGAGGAAGACCTTGCCACTTGGTATGCGGATCAGCAGAGCCTGAGAGACGAGGTAAAGAGAGTCGATGAGAACGCCATCATCGCTGAAGAACGGCTGAGCCGGGTTGTTGCAGCCCAGGTCGGGCTGGAGGACCAAGTGGTTGGTCTTCAGGATAACATGGCTATCCTACAGAGTAATTTAGCTGAGGTTCAAGCAGGCATCGTCAGCGTCCAGTTGGCCATGGAGGATCAAGGCTTCGATGCAACCCAGAACGAAGCACGTCTTGCTGAAAACGAACAGCGTATGGCTGAGTTAGTCAACGCAGTCGTTCAATTGGAAAGAGAACTCCTTCTTCAGGCCGAGGCCATTAGCGATCTAGAGAATTGGGCGGGAGAAAAAGGCGCAGTTTTTGCCAGTTTACAAGCGAC
>JAAZLY010000181.1 GCA_012799115.1 Bacillota bacterium | reverse complement strand
TAGCTATAGCTCAGTGCTTCGTAAATATAGGTATCAATGTGGTCTAGCTCGCTCACCTGGGCGAACTGGTCTGGGGGGATTTCGATAAAATCGATGCGGTTCTGCTGCAGGAAGATGGGAATGGTATCCTGGGAAACCTTTTGATAGACCAAGGTATCAATATTGGGTCTCCCGAAGAAATAGTCCTCATTCGCCGCTAGCGTGACATGTTGATCTGTAAGGAACTCCACAAATTTAAAGGGGCCGCTGCCAATGGGATTTAGGTTAAACGCGGCCGTTTCCAGCTCGGCAACTGGTATATGGGCGAGTAAGTGTGATGGCAAGATTCCATAGCCAAAGGAGGAAAGGAGCGGCGCATGTGGCCTCTCGGTGGAGAACTTGATGGTGTAATCATCAATGATCTCAATTCCCGGTACCGTATCGGCGGTACCTTCTTTATACTCCTTGGCTCCCTTGAGCATGTTAAAGGTTGAGAATCTGACTCCCGTATAGTCGGGATGTAGAATTGTCATATAGGTATAGGCCACGTCTTTGGCGGTGAGTTCTACACCATCATGGAACTTGATTCCTTCATGTAAGTAGAAGGTGATCTCCAGTCCATCGCCGGAGATTTCCCACGCATTCGCGACTTTAGGTTGGGGCTGGAGCTTAGCGTCAATCTCAATAAGTCCATCATAAACAACCTCAATGACGTAGGCGTCGTATTGTTCTGTATAGAGAATGGGGTTAAACATGCCCCGGGGATTAACGGTCGTTCCATACCGGAACGTTCCACCCTGGAGGGGAGTCTCTTGTGCAGTGACGGTCACTGACACAATCAAGACCAGCAATAACACCAAAACGAGTTGCTTCTTCAAAATCTCATCCTCCTTGAAAGCGTATTTGCCTGATGATTCTGTGTGGAAGGGACTATTCCTTCCTTTTTATCCCACCGATTGGACTGCCCTCCTTATTGAAAGATTTCCAGGTTATTCTGCATGAAAATGCATTATCCTTGTTTAAAATTACATTTTACATCCTTTTTACTCCAGGGACGAGTGTTATCACAACACAGGAAACTGGGTAATGATCCCTAATTAGGAGGGTTCTTTCATCCTCTGTGGAAAGGTCTAATGCATATCATTGCTTTTCTCGATGGGAGGAGAACCGATGCTCGGCATCAGGGACGTCACGATTGTGACAATGCAAAATGGAACCATGACTAAGGGCGATGTCTTGCTCGCGGATGGCAGGATCAAGGCCTATGGCGAAGCAGTTGACTTAGCGGGCTGTGAGAGGATCATAGAGGGAAGGGGAAGGGTGTTAACACCTGGCCTGATCGATGCCCATACCCATCTAGGCTTGTCCGAAAGTGGCGTCGGCCGGGAAGGTACAGACACGAATGAGAGCACCCATCCCTTGACACCTTATTTGTCTGTGCGGGATGGAATTAATATGCAGGATCAAGCCTTTGAATCCTTCCGGCGCGCGGGCATAACCACGGTGGGAATCTTGCCAGGTAGTGGCAACATCCTGGGTGGGACTGGTTTGGCCCTCAAGTGTCGGGGTGACATCGTAGATGATGTCGTACTGAAGGATCCCATTGGAATGAAAGCAGCTCTAGGGGAGAACCCCAAGGGATTGTATGGGGAACGAAAGCAATCCCCAGCAACCAGAATGGGTAACGCTGCGCTCCTACGTAGTGCGCTGCTCCGTGCAAAGGACTACCTTAACAAGGGTGAAGATCATCCTCGGGATCCGCAAAGTGAAGCACTCATACCAGTTCTAAAGCGCGAGATTCCTTTGATCATTCATGTCCATAGGCATGATGACATTACGACAGCCATCCGCATAGCAAATGAGTTTGGTGTTAAGTGCCACTTGGCTCATGTGACCGATGGCTACATGGTTACAGACGTTCTTAAACGTGGGGGAGTGTACTGCGGGGTGGGCCCCACCATGCACTACCCGTCCAAAGTGGAAAACAAAGAGAGGGATTTTAGGACTGCAGTAGTCTTGGACCGAGAAAACATTCCCTTCTGCCTCTTCACGGATCATCCGGTAGTGGATGGGAGAAACCTGGTTTTGACTGCCAGCATCGCAACACAGTGGGGATTATCCGATGAGAGTGCCTTGGCGGCCATCACCGTCTGGGCGGCCCGATACCTTGGCGTTGAGAATCGGGTAGGATCGATTGCAGTTGATATGGATGCAGACTTGGTCTTGTGGTCAGGGAATCCCTTAGAGCTAACGACCTTTGTGGATATGACAATCATTGACGGAGAAATTGTTTACCAAAGGGGGATGCAGCCATGTTAGTTGTGAAAGGAGCCAAGATTTACCCTGTTCTAGGAACCACTCTTGAACGTGGTATGATGATCATCAATGATCAAGGGCGAATTCATGCCATTGGGGAGAATCTACCTGTAGAAAATGGAGATCGCGTCTTGGATGTAACGGGCAAGGTTATCATTCCTGGGCTGATTGATGCCCATAGCCATGTAGGTATGTGGGGCGATGGTGAAGGTCGTCCAGGTTATGATGGGAACGAGTCTGTAAGGCCGATTACCGGCGAAGTGCGGGCTCTTGATGCAGTCAACCCACGGCAAATGAGCTTTGCTGCAGCCAGGGAAGGTGGCATCACTACGGTGCAAATTGTGCCTGGCTCGGGAAATCCCATTGGCGGCCTGGGTTTTGCCTGTAAGACGCAGGGGACTGTGATTGACGAGATGGTCGTTAAGCATCCAACCGGTCTGAAAGGCGCTCTGGGGGAGAACCCCAAGAGGGCACATGGGCATGGACAAAAACAGGCACCAGCTACGCGTATGGCTACTGCGTCCATGATTCGAGAGTATTTTCGGGAAGCTCGCACCTATGGCGAGCAAAAGGACAAGGCCAGAGAGGAAGGGAGGCCGTTTCGTACGGATCTCAACCTAGAATCTGGTTTGCTTGTTCTGCGGAAAGAGATTCCCTTCCGAGTTCATGCCCATCGCCATGATGACATTGTCACTGCGATACGTATTTGCGAGGAGTTTGACATCCATTACTCCATTGAGCATTGCACAGATGGGCATTTGATCGCAGACTATCTGGGTAAAAAGGGGATTACGGCCATGGTCGGTCCAGGTCTATCGGCAGCTAGCAAGGTAGAGACGAAGGACCTAAGTGATGAAAACCCAGCGATACTTGCCAGGCATGGTGTTGATGTCTGTTTGATGACAGATCACCCCTTCTTGAACTGCCGCTATTTTCTACACTATGCAGCCATAGCCCACAAGTATGGTTTGCCCTTTGAGGAAACCCTGAAGTCGATTACCATTAACCCCGCCCGGGCCCTCGGGATTGAGGATAGGGTGGGTTCTCTCGAAGTAGGTAAGGATGCCGACTTCCTTGTGTTAGGTGGCGAGCCCTTCAGTTACAAGGGAGCCATTCTCCAGACGTATATTGAGGGTCAACGCGTCTGGGAGAGGGAGGTCTATTGATCAGTCTGGGCGGAAACGGATTAATATTGGAGAAAAAATAACAGGAAATTAGCATTTCGTGGCGAAGACTAGACCATGTTGACAAAAGATGTGAAGGGGTTGGCATAATGGTTGTGGAGACCAAGATGGATACGGAGATTCATTCGCTGCAAGAAGCGAAAGAAACGATTGAACGACTCAATGAGCAATTACAGCGAGAACGGCTCCTTCTGCGGACAATTGTAGATAATCTTCCTACGGCGATCTACGCTAAAGACCTCGAGGGTAGGAAGATTCTCGCTAACCACATCGACTTAGCTAATGCTGGAGCAAAAACAGAAGCGGAGGTCCTCGGAAAAACCGATTTCGACCTCTTTCCGAGGCATATTGCAGAACAGTTTTGGCGTGATGACTCCCTGGTCCTGAAGAAAGGACAATCCATCGTGGATCGGGAGGAGCTCCTCGCTGAAGAGAATGGTGACGAGAGGTGGCTGCGCACATCAAAGTTGCCTTTGGTGGGCGAAAGAGGAGAGATCCTTGGTTTAGTCGGCTTTGGTCACGATATTAGTCTCGAGAAACGACTGGAGAAAGAAAACGCAGAGGCTGCAGTACGAATTCGCGAGCAAGAGCAGATGGTGGAGCAAATGATCAAAGACCTGGCCGAGATCCCCGAAAAGGTCGGCAATTTGGTCAATGGAATTACCTATGTTGCGAGACAGACCAAAATGGTCTCCATTAATGCCACAATCGAAGCGGCTCGGGTTGGCGAGTTGGGCAGGGGTTTCCAAGTCGTTGCTGAAGAGGTGGGGCAACTCTCTGATCGATCGACAGAAGCGGCGACGCAGGTCCGTGAAGCCATCGCTGACGTAGAATCCCTTGTTTCGAAGATACTGGATGTCTGGAGCCAAGGTAACTCCTTTGCCAAATCCTAAGGCCAGTTAACTAGGCATAAATAAGTTCCGGAGGGTCTTGTGGACCTCCGGAGCTTTTTATTGTAAAAAAGAGGATATTGCCGAAAGGAAACGAAGTACGTCGGAAATGTTTTCATCGTAAAGGAGAAAAACAGATGAAACTTGGAATTCGCGCGAAACTCGTCCTTGTCATCGGCATCTTGTTTGTGCTTGGCGCCGTTGTTAGCACGATTATGCCCATTGTTATTTATGACCAGGTTTTGTACAACCAACTCGACATTCAGGCAGAGGAGTTGGCCAATCTCGTGCGGGGATCACATATAAGTAGTGGTCAAGCAACGGATGTAGCTGAGAAAATGCTAGACGATCAACTCCTAGGAACCTCATACATACTT
>JAAZLY010000180.1 GCA_012799115.1 Bacillota bacterium | reverse complement strand
TCTCGTCGAGAATGAGATTTAGGTCTTGTACAATATACTCAGGGACTATGTCTCTCAATGTAGCCTGTAATTGGTTTCCGGTACGGTAGTATGCTAGGAAGCCGGAGCGTTTCAACTCGTGACTATAGGCACTTGTAGCCACTTCCTCTAGATTATGCGCTTCGTCGATAACTACCCCATCAAAGGCAGGGAGAACACGCCCTTCTGAACGGGCATCCGCTAAGAGCATGGCCTGGTTGGTGATCACAAGGTGTGCCTTACCAAGGCGATGACGTAAACTCCAATAGAAACACTGGCCAAAATTGGAGCAGAGCTCCTCAGCACAGCTCTCTTTCTCGCAACGGATCTCAACAGACAACTCCCAAGGAATTGGCACAGGAGCCTCGCTCAAATCACCTGTGGTGGTCTCGTTGACCCATTGGTACAGTGATTCAAGATTGTCGACTAGGCTCAGTTGATTTCCTCGTCCGCTCATGAATTCTGCCCAACGGCGTAAGCAAAGGTAGTTGCTGCGCCCCTTAAACACCTCGACCCTGAAATCCCATGGTAGGACCTCCTGCAAGAAGGGGATATCTTTCTGAAAGAGCTGCTCTTGGAGGGTGATAGTATGCGTAGCCACGATGGCCAGTTTGTCCTCTTCCACCGTGTGATAAATCAAGGGCAACAGATAGGCTAGGCTTTTTCCTACACCTGTACCGGCTTCGATTACGCTGTGGATTTCGTCTTGCAGCGAGCGGTACACGTGATTAGACATCTCTATCTGCTCAGGGCGGTATTCGTAATTGGCAAGTCTTGTGGCTAGTAGCCCTTTAGGGCCAAGCAGTTCTTCAGCAATAAAACTCAAATCGGTCACCACCTTGATTTAATTCTATCACAGGGCAAGGAGAAAGGCCTCCTGTTGGTGAATAAATTATTAAATGCCAGAGAGCCTGCGAAAGGAGTGGGGGCTATGCAAGTCGCCATTAGTATGCGGAGTGTACACGAGTCACTGGTACAGGGAGAAATGAGTGTCACGGACTTTCTTAAGTATGCAGCGAGCCTAGCAGTTGACGGTGTCGAGCTAGACGACATCTATCTCTCGGACGCGAACATTACCCAAATTCGGGAGCTACTCGAAGAAACGGGTCTGAAGGTGTCTTGCTATGATATCCATCATGGCGCAAAACCAACACAACCAGAGGACCGTGAAACAGTTCTACGTAAGATCAAGGAAGAGCTGGCCGTAGCCGAGCTCCTTGGGGCTCAACATGTTCAAATTGTCGGCGAGGTTTTCAAAGCTGAAGTGGCAGCTCTTGATGTGGAGACTCTGATCTCAGACTTGGTGGAAATGGTTCTGCCAGCTTTACGTGGATCGAATCTGATCCTTGCTGTTGAGAACCCAGCCAGCGTCAACTTTCAGAGTCATCAGCTTGCTCAGCTTCTACGGGAAATTGGGGATCCCCACGTGAAGATCGGCTTTAATATGGCCAATAGTCTTGTAGCTGGAGAAGATCCCGAGGGGTCTCTAGAGCGTCTCAAGGAACACATCGCGCATGTACGGGCTGTGGATGTTCGTTTGGCAGATCGAGACGAAGAGCCGCAAAGCGGGAGCTATGTCGGTTGTGTGTTCGGACTAGGATTAGTCCCTCTTCACAAGCTATTTCAAGTACTGCAGGCACAAGGCTATGAGGGTTGGATAGCACTGGAGTTCACCGGTCTCGAAGAGGCGTATTTTGGCACCGAGGCCAGTCTCAAGAACCTAAGGCAATCCCTCGCCGAACTGCGGCATGATGCCTTTCACCCTGGGGAGTCTACAGGCACGCCTTTGTAATCTCGCCCAAGTTCTCGACAACTACGTCGGGCTGGGTATCCGATGCTTTGAGGTCCTCGAGCTTCGTTTCACCGCTCAAGACCAAGACGCTGGTGATTCCGGCCGCCTTGCCCATGGCGATATCGGTGTACAG
Source organism: Bacillota bacterium (assembly GCA_012799115.1). Taxonomy (GTDB): domain Bacteria; phylum Bacillota; class Limnochordia; order Darwinibacteriales; family Darwinibacteriaceae; genus UBA5420. Next base: position 2,992 of record JAAZLY010000180.1, on the reverse strand, counting down.
ACGATCTCCTACCATGGCCACTTTAGTGGGGTCTTCTAGACCATACTTGGTGCGTAGGGCTTCAATCATCTCAGGGTGCGGTTTTCCGATCACTTTGGGCTCAACCCCTGTTGATGCCGTAATTAGGGCAATCATCGCGCCGCAATCTGGAATCGGTCCAGCGGGAGTCGGGCAGTTGAAGTCAGGATGTGTAGCAATAAAGGGTAGACCTTGTCGAATGAAAGAACATGCCCGCTCAAGTTTCTCGTAGGTGAGCGTAAGATCAAAGCCCAGAACGACTGTTTCTGGGTTTTCGTCTGTAAGTACAAACCCTGCTTCCCGAAACTCTTTTTCCAGAGCTGGCGTTCCAACTAGATAGATCTCCTTGGGGTAGTTGTACTTCTTTAAATAGAAGATGGTGGCTTGACCTGCGGTGAATACTTGATCAGGTGTAATGGATGCCCCCATCTTACGGATTTTTTCAACATAGTAATCTCCACTTTGTGAAGAGTTGTTGGTGACGAAGATGAAACGTTTACCTAGTTGTTCACAGGCGCGAACAAAGGGCAAAGACCAGGGATATAGCTGATCTCCAAGATAAAAGGTTCCATCAAGGTCTAAAAGAAAGGTTTCAATACGTTTAAGCCTGTCCATAGTGTTTAGTTATCCCTCCTGAGTTTCTGTGCACCCGATCCAATTCGCTATGGGCCTTCGTTCCCCTCTTTCATTTGTTGAAGGGATTTGTAGAAAAAGGTGGAAGTAGCTTGATGAATAAAGACCCGAGTAGTAGGGAGAGCAAAATGAGCAGAGACAGTCTAAAGATCTTGGCAGACAATATCAGCAAAGTGATTGTAGGCAAGAAAGAGGTAACTGAATTACTCCTAACGAGCTTACTAGCGGGCGGCCATTGCCTGATGGATGATGTACCTGGAGTGGGTAAGACGAAACTCGCTAACGCTCTAGCGCGTTCCCTTGGGATCGACTTTAAGCGAATTCAGTTTACTCCCGATCTGCAACCAGCAGACATTACCGGAATCTACTTCTACAACCAAAAGGAGGGAGACTTCGAGTTCCGCCCGGGCCCGATCTTTACCAACATTCTCCTGGCCGATGAGATTAATCGGGCCGTTCCTCGGACCCAAAGTAGCTTGCTGGAAGCCATGGGCGAACAGCAGGTTAGTATTGAGGGAACCACCTTTCCCCTGGAACATCCCTTCTTGGTTATTGCCACACAAAACCCCCTCGAGCTTGAAGGAACCTTTCCTCTACCTGAGGCTCAGCTCGATCGCTTTCTCATGAAAGTTGAAATGGGATATCCCACAGTAGAGCAAGAAGTAGAAATCCTGAGCCGCTTTAAGCGCCAGGATCCTCTTCAGGATCTCCAACCAGTCCTAGATGGAAAAACCATTATGGCTTTGCGTGCCGAGGTAACCAAGGTCCATTTGACCAAGGATCTGATGTCTTACATTGCAGAGCTCGCTCGAACAACAAGGCAGAATCGACATCTACGACTAGGCCTAAGTCCTAGGGGTTCCTTGGCGTTGATGCAGGCGAGTCTAGCCTACGCCTACCTACAAGGCCGAAGCTTTGTACTGCCTGATGACGTGAAGTACTTGTTTCCTCATGTGGCGGGTCACCGCTTGGTTTTGGAGTATGACAGTGAGTATCACACAGGAACGAAGAGTGAGTTAATCCAAGAGATCCTAAGGCAAGTACCAGTTCCTACTGAGGATGTCTTGCATGAATCGTAGTTTTGCGACGACTTTACTGGTGTCCGCTTTTGCGGCAGTCGCCTTGTTTGTGGGTTTAAGGGGGTACACGGTTGCCTTGCTTGGCTCCCTCTTGATCCTCATGGCCATAGGTGCTGCCTGGACTTGGAACCGTTTTGTCTTCTCCAAGCTTATCTTAGAGAGGACTCTGAGTAGAGGTAAGGTAGACTTTGGTACTCCAGTTCACATGCACCTTACCATCACGAATCGCAAAGTCTTGCCCCTTTTCGGCCTCAGAGTCAGCTTTGGCGTTTCTTCTGGTCTTTTGTGGGAACCTCGCAAGGTGACTGAAGTGAAGGAAGTTGGCTATGACTCCTTCCAAGAAGTATTTCACCTTAACTGGTACGAAAAGAGGAAGAGGGTCTACAGCGTACTTCCCACCCGTCGCGGCCGCTTTCACTTTGAGGCTGGTTTCCTCGCATATTCCGATCCGTTTGGCTTTTTCTCCAACCGCAGGGATGATGCCTTTGCTCCAACGCAGCTTATTGTTTTCCCGAAGATTGTTCCCATCAGGGGAATAGCCAGTCTCAACACCTATCTCTTCGGTTCTCGACCGAGGGATGGTTGGATGTTCCTAGATCCTCTAAACCGGGTTGGCACAAGACCTTACATGAGTACCGACTCTGCTAGAATGATTCATTGGAAAGCTACTGCCCGACATGTTCAGACACAAGTACATGTCGAGAAGCCATCCTTTGATCAGCAGGTATACCTGATTTTGGATCAACCACCACATCTACCTTGGTGGACATCTCGAGTATCAAATACTCTAGAAATTGCAATCATGACTATGGCCTCCTTGATTCAGGCCTATTCCGAAGCAGGGTATGAGATCAAGCTCGCTACCAACCTGGTGTCTAAGACCCGTGGTTCGGGTCCCTTACCCGATAACGCGACTCGGGGACGGGCCCAGCGCAACCAGCATCTTACGAACCTAGCTTTGCTACAATCTTTTAGCCTGGAACCAATTACAAAGGTATTAGCGCGGCGTGCAAGGCAAATGGCCCCTGGCAGCACTGTGGTCATTGTCACCACCGCACAGGGTGCGCTAGAACCCGCCTTTCTACATGCGCTTCGTAACGCGGGAGCGAAGTCCAGAGTGGCTTTAATACGAGTTTTGGACGATTCGGTGAGCTTACCCAAAGACGTGGACCAGAATCAAAGGGGCCTGAGGGAATGGCGCATTGGGGGAGGTGTGCCTTGGCATGAAATTGAACAATTGGAACTCTATTAGAATCAGTTGT
>JAAZLY010000019.1 GCA_012799115.1 Bacillota bacterium | reverse complement strand
CGATTCGAGCCTGGCTGAGGCAATGTCGAGGAAGTTTATCTCTGCCTCGAGCCGGTAGACGCCAGGTTGAAGACTGCCTATCTCAAACTGGATTACATCGTCCATCAGGACAGTATGCCAGATCGGTGTAGATTGTCCCTCGCGGAATAAGTTGATTTCAATAGATTGCCAATCACTAACACCAGGCCAGAGCTTGACTTCTCCTGAGATGCCGCCATACTCCTCGTGAAAGGATTCGACAAATCGCAATACCTTCTTGGGATTAGCGTTGTAGCTCCCATTAGGCTCCGAAAAGTACTTCTCGTTCACATCAAAAACGAGATCGACAATGGTATCTTTCTCGATGGTGATGTTGATATCTGGTTTTAGTTCATTGCTCGGTACCTTGAGTGCCACTTGTTCACCAGAAACGACCACGTAGTTATGTAGGACTTCATCTTCGTTGGGCTTGACTTTAAAACGAATCTCTTTGTATGCGCCAGCAGGTAGATTGCCTCCTCCTAGGAGTTCTTGTTTAAACTGAAGATCCATCAGATTGACGTGCTGTTGTTCTTCAGAGACATCAAAAAGCTTAACTCTCTTGCCGTCAATCTTGGCCTCCACTTCTATAATTGTTGGCATGTTCTGCAACTTTATCTTGTCAGAGCGTCTAAGGGTAGCAGGATTTTGCCAATATTAGCATAATAATCACAACATCTTCCAGACAAGGAGGCGGAGTAGATGTTCCGCAGGTCACTATTCATTGTGTTGAGTTTGTTTGTTGTGTTGTCATTTGGCACGGCTGCTTTCGGGCAGGAACTTTGGGCGTGGAACAATTTTACAGCACAATACGAACGGTTCAAGTACGAGATGATATCGTATACGTCCGCGTATGACTACGATCTCGACGAAGAGGTGGTTACCGAAACGAAACAAACACAGGTCATTGAATTGGTGCAAGTCGACGAAGATACAAAACAAGTGACGGTGTCTAATACCTACAATATTCCTCAAGATAAGGTATCAGATGAATTGAGCCTGATGGGATTAGGCATAAACTGGCTCACAAGTGGCGGAGGATGGGTTGGAGAGTTCATGATGATGGGCTTTTTTGCCTATGACTTAGAACTTGAAGTGGGAAGTTCTATGCAGACCTTTGATGGGTCAAGGTTTAGGGTTATCGAAAAGCAAACTGTTGCAGGAGTGGACGGATACTTTTGTACCAAGAGTCGCCGCGAGGAAGATAGTGCAGGCAATCGGGTGGATATTCTCACCTCAGAATGGGTTATTGCTCCAGATGTAGGCTGGCCTCTGGTGGTTCGTGTCTACAATGAAGGTAAGTTGGAATATGTCATGGAGCTTGTAGAGTACAGTAGGAAGAATTAAGTCGAACAAACGTGAACGAACGCATCTGTGAGACAGCACTTTCTGTCCGCAGGTGCGTTTCCACTTAGTGTTAAATCTTGCTCCCCGTCTTTTCACTAGCAGGTAATATTACTAACATGGTGGATTAATATTGCCAAATGCTAGATTTGAAAAGGGGGAATATGTTGTGTCACGTCTAAGATTAGGGAGCGTACTCTTGCTTGTTCTGCTCGTTGCTTCTCAAATCGTATCAGTTGGGGTAGAGGCGTGGTCTGAAGTGGTCTATACAAAACCGTGGACCGAGCCAGAGGAAAATGAGGCCAAAGAGGACGAGCCGGCGGCCCAGGGTGGGGGTGTCGCCAGTAATATTGCCCCTCCTGAGGTCCCTCCAAGTCCTGCTGTTCCTGAGGTGCCCCAGAACCCTCAGAGTCCATCCGAACCTGAGATCGATGATGCTCTCCTTGATTTTCAGAGCCTCTATGGAACCTGGTACATATGGACTCCTAGTACAGTTGTGAACATTCATGCACCTGGAACGGGGGAGTATATCGCCCATAAGCATGTGGAAGGAGCCGACCAGGGTATGATTGTAATTGGCGAAGACGGGAGCTATACTATGACTCATGCCGCCTGGGCCAAAGGTGAGACAGTGTCGGGCAAATGGCGCCTCTCATACCCCCGGGAGATCAATGGCGAAGTGCTGCAGGCCATCGTTCTTGTTGATGGAATTACCAATGTTGATTGGGCTGTTGCTCCATCATCCAATGGCAAGATCCGCTTGCTATGGGCCATGGGCTGGGCAGACGGCTCTGCTACCTGGGTCTTCGATTCGGAACTAGTTCGACCATAGGAACCGCAATTTCAAAGCCTGAAGGACGGCACTATTGTCCTTCAGGCTTTTCTTACGTTCGCCTTGGTAACAACGGAGAGATTCAAAATTGAAGGAAAGATACCTATTTATCCAACGGTTGCCAAAGGTGGAACAAGCGGCAATTCGCAAATAATGATTTTGCGAGTTTCGAAATTGTAAGTAGATTAGTTATTAATTATCGCCAAAAAGGATAGCCAAAACGAAGATTTCCAATCGTTTAGCGGGCAGTTTCGTTGACAAAGGGTAGTTGTTAACTTATACTAATAGAAAAATGAAGTGGAGGGTGAAATTGGATGACGTACCAAAAAATGGGCAGTTTGAGATGGGCTTTTTTTAGTTTGTTTCTAGTCATAGTCTTGGCGCTGACGGCGATACCAGGTGGAGCAGCATTAGCGGCGAGTGAGCATCTTGGTGTTTATGCGGGGGGCCATGAGACCGCTGGAATGGGTAGCTCTGTTGCTTACACATATTCAGTCGAACTAAAGG
>JAAZLY010000179.1 GCA_012799115.1 Bacillota bacterium | reverse complement strand
GAGTAACAATCGTAATAGCAGAGGAGACCTTAAGGCTATTGATAATGGTACTGCTGTAGTAACGGTATTCGAAAAACCGACTGAAATACTCCAGAGTTACTCCTCCCCTAGGGCCGACTACAGCTTGCCTGAGCAACCCCCACAACGGGTAGAGTAGAAAGAGGACAAACAATGCAAGCACGGTAAAGGACAGAGCAGTCCACATATCGATTCTTTTTTTATTACCCATCATACACCCCTCCCTTCAACCCAATCACACCGCAACACCACTGCTACGTGCGGTTTTGGTGGAAGGTACCGCGTCGTTTTGCACACCTTCAAGGATATTCATAGATCCGTCAGCAGTAAACAAGTTGATCTTCTCTGCATTTACGGTGAAGGATACTTCAGTACCTGGTGTAATGATGCTTTCGATGGTGGACTCATGGATCGATTCTAGTTGCATGCCGCTTTGCATCCGCATGAAGTAATGAGTATTGAGCCCAAGGAACGTGCTGTCTTCAATCACCGCACGGAGTCCTTTGCCAGTCTCACGGCTCACAGAGAGCTCCTCTGGACGAATGGAAATCATGATTCGTTGCGGCGTACGGAATTCTTCCTTCACATTCGGCATTGGTACTTCGTAGTCATGTAGCTTCATGTGGGGGACTCCGTTTCTCATCACTAACTCCCCTTCAACTACATTGCTACGACCAATGAAGGTGGCAACAAAAATATTCGCCGGCCTCTGGTAGATGTTCTTCGGCGAGCCAATGTGCTGGATGACTCCCTTGTTCATAACAGCAATGCGATCCGAAACCGCCATGGCCTCTTCTTGATCATGGGTCACATAAATAGTCGTGATGCCCACTGTGTGTTGGATGTTCTTGATCACACTGCGCATTTCGACTCTGAGCTTAGCATCTAGATTTGATAGAGGTTCATCCATCAAAAGTACGTCTGGCTCGATGCATAAAGCACGGGCTAGGGCTACTCTTTGTTGTTGTCCTCCTGACAAATTAGCAGGCATACGATCAGCAAGCTCGTCTATTTGCATCAACTTCAGGAACTTGTCCGCCTGGGCACGAATGTCCGCCTTGGCGAGCTTGCGATTGGTCAAACCAAACTCCACATTCTTTCTTACGCTTAGGTGTGGGAAAATGGCGTAGTTCTGGAAGACCATCCCAATATTTCTCTTGGCTGGATCCAAGTCATTGATCAGACGCTTGTCGAAGTAGAATTCTCCACCTTCGATGGAGTTGAAACCCGCAATCATGCGGAGTAATGTGGTTTTTCCACACCCAGAAGGACCGAGAAGGGTAAAAAACTCCCCCGGTTTCACAGTCAAGCTTAGGTCCGGAATAATCACATTATCGCCAAACTTCTTTAAGGCGTTCTTAATTGTTATCACTACACTCAACGCTGTCACTCCTGTTCCGAAATACTCAACCTTAACATCAAGATTCTATAATCTTTTTCCCAATGTTTCTGCAAGACATTGGTTTTCTCCTCCTTGTATCCTAGCCTTTCGCCTGCCAGCTTCAGCCAATTACTGGCCTACTGTTCGGGAACTATTCTACCGGCATAATCATTCAACAGGTTTAGATCCCAAAGGAGTTGTAAGATGGTATAACGAGCACGAATCTCTTTCGCATAGACCAGTGCATCATAGACCCATTGGCGCTCAAGTCCTACGTGGACTGGCTCATAAGGAGCGTGTACTTCTTCCAATAATTTCCGAGCCTCAGCGGGAGACGGAACGCTAGCTAAGACCTCGCGTATCTGATCCCAATGCTCGGCGATGGCACCAAGACGCTGTTGGTGTTTCTGGAGATCGTTCTTCCCCATCACTTCTTCCAAAGCTAGAACCTCCGAAGCACCATCGAGGAAGACCCGTTCAATATCTGCGGTCCAGTTCTCACTGTGTGGCGCCTCGATACCTTGAAATGATGAAGGATCGAGCGTTTCATGCAAGAGCGATTGATACAACTGTAGAACTAAGATGGTACCGATCCCCACATTTGTACCATGGAGAACATGCCCCTTGTCTCCCCACAAAAGCTGCATTTCCCAGAAGTGTGCTAGATGATGCTCACTGCCAGATGCGGGCCTAGAATTACCGACGTAACTAATGGCAATCCCCGATAGGATCAGGGTTTCCATCAACTCGCCAATGGCTTCTTTATCTCCCCGGGCAATTCCTTCACTAAGCTTCATGGTTCTTTCCAGGGAATGTCTCGTCAGGGACGCAACCCATTCGCAGTAATACTCGTCATTGATTATGGCAGAGAGTTGCCAGTCTGCAAGGCAGGTGTACTTACCAAGGACGTCGCCAAAACCTGCAGCAATCATTTCCACAGGGGCGCTGGCCAGGATATCCAACTCTGCAAAGATCGCCACGGGAACATGACACTCAAAGGTTGTCTTTAGATTGTTCCGCAGAAGCGGTGCCACGGAAGATGCGTACCCATCCATGGAAGGCGCTGTCGCGACGATGAAGTATGGTAGACCCACTTGAAAGCTAAAGAACCGAGAGAGGTCATTGATCGTTCCTGAACCAACGGCTATAACCACATCGCAGGTAGTATCCAGGTTCATTAGAAGGGTGCCCAAGGCATGCTCATCTGGGGACAGATTCGCATCGGCAAAGACATACGATGAAGCGCTAATACCATGATCAGCGAGCTTGTCTAAGACTACCTTGCCTGCGATCTCGTAGGTGTTACAATCAGCTACGATAAAGGGTCTTTCGTAGCCAGAATCCCTCACAAAGGCGGCCACTTTGTCTAATGCCCCTTCACTTATTTCCACCATCTTTATGCCGGCAAAATGAGTCTTTCCGCAACTACATTTCGTCGGGTTGTTAAGGTATTGTGCGATATCCACCTTGTCGTTTTTCATACTCAAGCCCCATTTCCATTATCCTGAAGGCAGAATTCATTTTCGAAGAACTTTAACACAATAACAGTATAAGGTAAAGATCTTGTGTTTTGATAGACGCTGTGCTAAACTTGGACAAAGTGCATGAACTAGCATTACTTTGTGCACAAACGTGCAAGAATGAGCACAGGGGGTTTGAGTCATGTTGAATCTAGAGCGTATAGACTGCATTCGCGAGGAGATACAACAAAAAAAGGCCGTTACGGTGGAGGGTCTGGCCAAGAAGTACTTTGTCAGCCCTTCCACCATTCGGCGCGATCTAGATATATTAGAGAAGCAAGGGCTCATTCGCCGGACGTACGGAGGCGCAGTCCTCCTCATCCACCCAAGTAATGAGATCCCCTATTCGATCCGTACCAACGAGAACCAAGTGGCCAAGAACATTATCGGTGAGTTGGCAGCCGACTTGGTCATGGAGAACCAATTTATCGCCCTCGATACGACAAGCACTGTGGCATTTGTCGTTCCCCATCTGCGGCATAAGAACAACCTAAAGGTCCTTACCAATAGTGCGCAAATTGCTTTGGAATGTATCGATACTCTACCTTCCACCCGTGTCTTTTGTACAGGTGGATGGATGAATAAGTTCTCCTTAGGATTCGAAGGGGAAACCACGCGGCAACGAATTGTAGAGTATCACACCGACATTCTCTTCTTCTCCGCGCGCTACATCTCCCTTGACGCAGGTATCACTGATGTGAATGAAGAGGACATCTATCTGAAGCAGGAGATGATGAAAAACACACGCAAGATTGTATTTTTATGCGATCACACTAAGTTCGATGAAACATCGTACCGTCTGGTGTGCCAGACGAGAGAGATTGATTATCTAGTCACAGATCAAGAGCCTCCCCAACACTGGCTAGCACGGCTTGAAGCAGAAGATGTAGAAGTCATTTTCCCAGAATGACAAAGAAACTCCCCCTGGAGTTCGTTCCAAGGGGAGTGCCTATTCATCACCTGCTAGATCTTGAAATGCTCGACTAACTCTTGCAACTGCGTCGACATGCCACTGAGACTGCTAGCGAGCCCGGCCACCTCTTCCATTGTAGCGCTTTGCTCTTCGGTCGCTGCAGCGAGCTGTTCACTACCTAGACGTAAGTCTTGGGTTCCATTGGAGACTCTAGTGACCTCTTCAATAACTGCGTCCACAGCAGTGAGAATCTCCTGCAACACACTTCCGCTCTCACTAACAACCTTGGCGTTAATCTCTGCCTGTGCGGCGCTTTCAGAGATACCCTTGACTGCGTTATCCGCCTCCGTTTGAATGGCTACAATCAACTGTGCTATGTTATCGGCTGCCTCCGCGGACTGCTCCGCTAAGGCACGGACTTCTTCTGCTACCACCGCGAAACCGCGACCATGTTCTCCCGCCCTTGCGGCTTCGATGGCGGCATTTAGGGCGAGAAGGTTCGTCTGGTCCGCAATCTGTGAGATAAGTTCTACAATTGTCCCTACCTCTCTCGACCTTTGTCCAAGACCATTGACGGACTCCGCTAACGCACCTATACCCTGCCTGAGCTCAGTCGTTTTTACTACAGACTGTTCGATGGCCCTTTCTCCATCGGCCGCTCGATGGGCAATGCTCTGTACGGTATTGGACATGACACTGGCATTATCACTAATCCGCTCAACGGTTACCGCAAACTCATTCGACGTGCTCGCCACTTCTTCAATAGAAGCACTGGTCTCCTCGGTGGCCGCTGCCAATTCACCGCTCGCTGAGGCTAAACCTTGGGCTGTAGTGAGGGTATTTTGGAGCACTCTGCCAACATCCACCTTTAGCTGTTCTAAGGCGTGGAAAGCTCTGCCGATCTCATCTTGGCTGTTGGTCTCGATCGCAACGGTAAAGTCGCCTCCGGCCAGAGTACCAATTCGATCGATCAGGGTTTGAATCGAGCGTACAAAGGTGCCCGACCAAAACCAGATCACAACGACAACTAACGTGATCAGTATCACGGCAACAAGAATTGTTGAGGTCCGGGCTCCACTTTGCGCTCTTAGGAACTCGTCCATAGAAATGCCAAGGAATAAGGTTGTGCCCTGATCATCAAGGACTAACTGATAGTCATAGACATTCGCCAGGCTTGCTGCCTGATGCTCTTGGCCGATCTGCCTTTGGTCGGGATGGTACCTGTATACTCCCTCACCGTCGGTTACATACGCGTAAGCGATGGCTTCGTTGCTGACAACCTGCTCAATGGTTGCTTGCATGCCAATGCGAGCGATAATTTCATTCAGTGATTCGGCACTGACTCCCACCTGGATTATGCCAGGCTGATCAATGCGGGACACTCCCACAAATTTAAAGAGCTGTCCATCAATATCACGAACGGTAACGCCTTGGGTTACTTTACCATCCCTTGAGTTGAGTAAGGCACGGAATGGATAGGCCTGAGCTGTGGGATCGTCGGGAAATCTCCAACCAATGCCCGCCGCCTGGTTCGTGATAATCGTCACACCATCTTCATCTGTGATATAGATTTCGTCGATCTCTGTGGAACGAACTATATCTTCTACCATAGCTTGATCGATGGTGCCTGAAGCCATCAGATGTGCAAGTATGTATGAGGTTCCTAGGAGTTGATCGTCTAGCATTTTCTCAGCTACATCCGTTGCTTGACCACTACTTGTATGTGATCCCCGCACGAGATTGGCCAACTCCTCTGCCTGAATGTCGAGTTGGTTGTACAAAACCTGGTCATAGATAACAATGGGCATAATCGTGCTAACAACGGCGCCAAGCACAAACAAGATGCCGATGACAAGGACAAGTTTCACTCGGATTCCAAGTTTCATCAGTTTTGCTCCTTTACCATGGAATCATTTGCTACTTACTTCGTTTCCTTTCGGCAATATCCTCTTTTTTACAATAAAAAGCTCCGGAGGTCCACAAGACCCTCCGGAACTTATTTATGCCTAGTTAACTGGCCTTAGGATTTGGCAAAGGAGTTACCTT
>JAAZLY010000178.1 GCA_012799115.1 Bacillota bacterium | reverse complement strand
GGCTACGTCCGCCGTTGTACTACCCTCTTTGATCAGCGTCTTTATCATCAGTCGGGTTTGGGAAAGGTACAAGACGTCTCAGATGGTGCAGGATATGTTTAAGGGTATTCGCCCGGTGGTGGTGGGCTTGGTTGGAGCTGCCGCAATACAAGTGGGTGCATCCACCCTTCAGGTCCTTATCTCCTTGAGTCATCAAGGTATGACTCTTCTCTTGGCGGCCGCCACGTTCTACGGTGTTGCCTTCAAGAAATGGGATCCCATTAAGGTCTTGGCGGGTTGCGCCCTGATCGGTCTCTTTATTTTCTAAGTAGAATACCACGGAAGAACTAGCATATTTAGGGACTCCGTGGTATACTTAAGCTGTAAAAATGACTGGGTAGTCACATTGGAGGGAAACCATGCCTAAGCAGACCTTTTTCAATCTCGATCCGACGAAACGACAGGCAGTGATCGATGCAGCAGTGGAGGAGTTTGCCCAGTTTGCCTACGAACAGGCTTCCCTAACCAAAATCGTGGAACAGTGTGGCATTGCCAAGGGCAGTATGTATCAATACTTCACTGATAAACTCGATCTATACCTATATGTTGTTGATCTGGCTTATGAAAAGAAGCGTAGCTATGTTAGTCAAGCTTTTGCCCAGGAAGGGGATATCTTTGCGGTGTTGGAGGAGTACTACCTTCAGTCCTACGAGTTTGCCCGCAAACACCCCCTCTTGCACCAAGTGGCCAATAAGTTCTGGGATAGTAAGGCAGAGGTTCTCCGCCCCCAACTGGAAGAGGGGCGCCTCAGCAGGGCTAGGGATTTTGCCCAGTTCCTATCGGATGCAATGGAGCGGGGTAACGTGAACCCAAGTCTCGATCCAGAAGCGGTCTTCTTTGTCTACCATGCGGTAGGTAAGGACTTGATCGATTGCTTTGATCAGAGACGAAACAGCCAATTCCTAAAGCAGGTTCTCGATGTTTTGCGCCTTGGTTTAACAGCCAGGAAGGAGGAAGTGTAATGTACAAGAAAGCAAGCTTTGCTGTGCTAATCGTTGCTACAATCATTCTAGTTGGGAGTGGTTGCGTCTTTGGCCAAGTGTTGAATATTGCTATCCCTCAGGACCCGGACAGTTTCGATCCTGTCAAGACGGTGGCCGCTGCTACCGGCGAGATAGCCTTTAACATCTACGAGGGCTTGGTAAAAGCCACGCCCCTAGGGGAAGTAGAAGGGGCCCTGGCAAGCCACTGGACAGTGGACGAGACGGGCACCATCTACACTTTCTACCTTCGACACGCCTTATTTCATGATGGAACGAAGGTACAAGAAGAGGATGTGGCCTTTTCCTTGAATCGAGCTCGAGATCCTGAAGTTGCTGTACGTGCCAGCGAGCTCGATATGATTGAGGATGTGAACGTTGTCGATGAGGGGATAGAAATCCGCCTTTCGGAACCGAACGGCGCCTTTATCTATAGCCTCAGCGAGGTGTACGCGTCGATTGTTCCTGCCCACGCAGGCGACTTATCACGTAAGCCTGTAGGTACAGGCCCGTACTACCTGGACGAGTGGACGCCCAACCAACAATTGGCGCTCCGCCGCTTTGACCATCATTGGTCAGGGGAGACGCCCTACTTTGAGGAGGCTAATTTCCTCTTGATTCCCGATGAGAATAGCATGGTGCTCAACCTCAAGGCCGGACGGGTTGATCTGATACCCCGCCTCGAAGTCGGAGTGCTGCACCAGGTAGAAAGAGATCCAGATATTGAAGTCCTGTCTGTGCCTATGAACCTTGTGCAAGTGTTTTCCATCAACAACGCCAGAGCACCCTTTGATGATTTGCGGGTACGGAAGGCATTAGCACTTGGTGTGAATCGCCCTGAGATCCTCATTGGTGCCGCTTGGGGCTTGGGGACGATGTTAGATAGTGCTCTCAGTCCGGCGATGGCAGGTTTCTACAATGATAGTCTGGCTGAGGTCAACCCCTACGATCCGGCGAAAGCCAAAGAGCTTCTTAAGGATGCGGGGCAGGAGAATCTGAAGCTCACCCTAACTCTTCCAGCCAATTACCCTCTCCATGTTCAAACAGGAGAATTGGTGGCTGAGCAGTGGAAGGCGTTGGGAATCGAGGTAGACTTGCAGATCGTGGAGTGGGGTACCTGGCTGGAGAGAGTGTATACCCAGCGGGACTATGATGTTTCCGTCATTGGCCTGGCTGGACGTTTAGATCCCCATGCCATTTTGGTTCGCTATACAACAGACAGTAGTCGTAACTTCTTCAACTTCTCTAACGAACGTTATGATGCCCTAATTGATCTGGGGATAAAGACGGTAGGCCGTGAACGCCGTGAGGTCTATCTGGAAGCCCAAGCGATCTTGGCAGAGGAACTGCCAGGTATCTTTATCATGGATCCACCGCAGTTAGCGGCCATGAAGAAAGGGATCCAGGGATTCAAGAATTATCCTACCTATGTAGTAGATGTGGCGAGCTTGTATCGGTAAGGGGTTTGATAGGACAATGAAAAAGTACCTGGTACAAAAAACGGGAGGGTTCTTGCTCACTGCAATTGTGGTGAGCATCGTAACCTTCCTCGTGCTGCAGGTGTTGCCAGGCGATCCAGCCCGCTTGATGCTGGGAACCGAAGCAACACCTGAAGTCTATGCTCGAGTCCGCCATGAGCTGGCTCTTGATCAACCTCCCCTAGGCCGTTATCTGAACTGGTTTTGGGGTTTTCTTCGGGGTGAATGGGGGAACTCCTGGCGTTATTCTATGCCTGTTCGAGGATTAGCTCTGCAGGCCTTTCCCTTATCTTTCAGTCTGGGCTTGTCTGCGGTGGGGCTGTCTTTGCTTGTGGCCATTCCCTCAGGAATCTTTATGGCCATCAAGCCGGCAAGTCTACTTGCTCGCGCTTTATCGGTGGCGACGCAAGTGAGTTTCGGTCTACCCCAATTCTGGGTAGGCCTTTTGCTGATTCAGGTTTTCGCAGTTGAACTACGTCTTCTGCCCGCGGGGGGCAATGCTTCACCCCTCGGTCTGCTCTTGCCAACTTTGACTCTAGCCCTTCCTCGATCTGCGATTTTGGGCCGCTTCATGCGTGCGGGCATGGCAGAAGCGATGCAGCAGGACTATGTACGAACAGCCCGGGCGAAGGGACTCGCAGGTGGGGTAGTGATCTATAAACACGCCTTGAGAAACGGTGTTTTATCCGTCTTTACCATTGCAGGACTGCAGTTTGCTCAGCTCTTGGCCGGCACCATCGTAATTGAACAAGTCTTTGGTCTGCCTGGGGTTGGTCAACTTCTCTTAGCTGGGGTTTTCCAAAGAGATCTGCCCTTAGTACAAGCCTTGGTGATGGTCATCGTCCTTTTTATCCTTCTTTTTGATCTGCTTTTTGACTTAGGGCTAGGGCTCTTAGATCCGAGGATTCGCTATGAATAGGGGGCCTACTGCTACTCGTATATGGGGCGTCGTCCTTGTGGGATGTGTATTTGCACTAACGATCCTTGGGTATTTCTATACTCCCTACGAACCACATGAGGTACGGGTCTTGGAGCGATTCCAGCCGCCAAGTGGGGAGCATCTGCTTGGGACCGATCACTTTGGTCGTGACATCTTCAGCCGGATCTTAGTTGGAGGCCGGATCTCCTTACTCATTGGCATCGGAGCCGTTTTCTTGGGGTCCGTCTTGGGAACAACGCTGGGCCTTGTGGCGGGCTATCGCGGTGGGGCTTGGGAAGAAGGGATCATGCGCATAAGTACGTCCATTCAGGCGTTCCCCAGCATCTTGCTGGCACTTCTGTTTGCAACCATTTGGGAGCCAGGCATCCAAGTTGTCTTGTGGTCGGTTAGCATCGGCAACATTCCAAACTTCCTTCGTCTGACCCGGAATCAAGTACTTAGTATCAAAAAGAGGCCTTATATTGAGGCGGCCCGAGCCCTTGGGGCCCGTGATTGGAGGATCATGCTTCGCCACATCATTCCCAACCTGAGGGATGCCCTTTTGGTTCAGTTTACAGTGAGCCTTGCTGGTGCAATTTTGGTCGAAGCATCCCTGAGTTATTTGGGAGTTGGTATTCAGCCACCGACCCCCAGTTGGGGAAGGATGCTACGGGAGGCACAAAACTATACTTCTTTAGCACCTTGGACCTTGTTTCCGGGATTGTTTATCGCTGTAACAGTAATCGGATTCAACCTTTTGGGAGACAGCTGGATTTTCAGGAGGGATGATGTACTGAAGCGAGAATAGTTTAGGGAAGAGAAACGCGAGTCAAAGGAGATGCTGGGATGATCCGACTTCAGGGTGTATCAAAACGTTATAAGGGTGCAAGTACCCATGCGGTGCGAAGCTTGGACCTGGAGGTTAAGCCAGGTGAGATTTTCGGTTTTTTGGGCCCTAATGGTGCCGGTAAGACTACGACGATCAAGATGATTGTAGGTCTCCTCAAACCTGATCAGGGTAGGGTCTTGGTGAATGGTCATGATGTCAATGCCGAGGCGGTAGCAGCCAAGCACTCCATGGGCTTTGTGCCAGATAAACCTGATCTATATCCTCGCCTCACTGGAATGGAGTACCTAAATCTCATAGGAGATGTCTACGGAATCGATGGAGCCACCAGACGTAGACGACTTCAGCATTACTTGGAGATGTTTCAACTCACGGAGGCTGCAGGGGATCTGATCCAGAGCTATTCCCGGGGTATGCAGCAGAAACTGGCCTTAACGGGCGCTTTGTTACACGCACCAGCCCTCTTTATCCTCGACGAACCGATGGTTGGCCTCGATCCAAAATCATCCCATCTCTTTAAAGAGATCATGCGGGATCATGTGGCAAAGGGCAACACCGTCTTTTTCTCCACCCACGTCTTGGAAGTCGCCGAACAACTCTGCCATCGGGTCGGTATCATCAATCAGGGCGAGTTGATCGCCTGCGGAACGATGGACGAGTTACGCAAGAGTCCCGGTCGGGCTGGATCGAGCCTGGAGAAGCTCTTCTTAGAACTGACAGATGAAGGTGGTTCGGATGAGAAATAGGGTGTGGAGTCTCTTCCTCGCTTTACTTAATGTAAACTATGGTTGGTCTGCGGCGAAATACTATTACCTCAAGAAGAGACAAAGGGTCTGGGAACCGATTGTGATCGCAGCGTCGATTGGGCCTGTGTTGGTAATGATGCTGTGGTTTAGCTGGGTTATGACAGAGCAGTTGTTCATGGCGGGCCTATCCTTTGGACAACCCCATTTGCCCCTGGTCATTGGTACATTGATGGTGGCAGTTGTAGGGCTCTTTTTTGGTTTCTTCTATGTACTGTCCTCCTTTTACTTTAGTAATGATCTGCCGACCTTGGTTCCGCTACCACTACGTTCTTGGGAGATTCTCGTTGCCAAGCTAGGGGTGATCCTAACGGGGCAGTATGTGCTCGGTGCCTTCGTCCTAGTTCCCATGATCATCCGCTACGGATTATTGGCCCGGGGGGGTATACCTTACGTAGTCATTGCGTTGACGGTATTTCTTGTCTTGCCAGTGATTCCCTTAGTGATTGCCAGTATCTTAGCGGTCTTATTGATGCGTTTTGTCAACTTGAGCCGTTTCAAGGATCGCTTGACTTTAATCGGTGGCATCCTGCTCTTGGTCATTGTCTTTGGTTCCACCTACTGGATGCAGGAAAACGTGGGGACAGATGATCCAAGTGTCTTGATCGAACGGGTTTTGAGTCAAGCTGATGGCTTGATTTATTCCATTGGGAGAGTCTTTCCCCCGAGTGTATGGTCGGCCCAAGCGCTTGGCTACGCTACGAATGCGACAGGCTGGCTTAACCTTTTCTACCTCCTATTGGCGAGCGTTGTTGGACTTGTTGTCCTGTATCTTCTCGGCGAGAAGGTCTTCTTGCAGGGTGCGTTGGCTGGATTTGAAGGTAGCCGTGGTCGGAGAAAGCATAAGCAGGTGGAGGTACAGGGGGAATCCAACAGTGCTTTCCTGACCTTGGTGCACACGGAACGCAAACTCTTCGTGCGAGACCCCAACTTTGCCCTCAATGGACTTGTGGGCTATGTGCTTTTTCCAGTCATGCTCTTAATACCGCTGTTTGGCGCCAGTCTTGAGGGAAACCCCTTTGAGCGACTTGATTTGGGTGGGCTTCATCCGTTCTTGGTCGTTGGGGGCATCGCCTTGTTTTTCACGCTGATGATCGCCATGTCCATGATTCCATCAACGACCTTTTCTAGAGAGGGACGTTATCTATGGATTATCCGCGGTCTCCCCTTGTCGATTGAGCAGATTATGGCCACAAGGGTAGTTGCCGCCCAGATGGTAAATACGATAGGTTGTCTCTTGGGGCTGATTCCCGTTTCCTATCTTTTCGGGTGGCGGATCTGGGAAGTCGTCTTGGGGACTGTTTTTGGTATCATCCTGTCCAGTACGGTAGCCTATTTATTGGTGCTCTTGGACCTAAGCAGACCGATGTTGGATTGGGTGAATCCAGTTAAGGCCGTGAAGTCTAACCTTAATGCCATCTTTGGTCTTTTGGGAACTTCAATCTTAGGGCTGCTTCTGGGTTTCATCTTCTATCTCAACGTACAGAGTCAAACCCTATGGCTGATTCCTTTTGAACTTCTGCTTATAAGTCTGCTCTTGGGTAGTGGAGGATGGTACTTGGGCAGACAGGTTGCTTGGAAACTGTGGAGTAAGATATAGGGGGTGTTCGTCTCATGCAGTTTCTCGAAAATCCGGTGGTACGGGAGATTCTGATTCTCCTCTTTGCACTAGCGATTAGTGCTTTAGCCTATCGCCTTGTAAAGACGTACTTCTTAGAACTGTTGTATCGACTCTTTCGCAAGACTCCTACATCGTGGGATGACTTTTTCCTGGAAGCTGGGGTTTTTCGATCCCTAGCCATGATTATGCCTGGAATCATCATGTTTCGGGTCATACCTTTCCTCGATGTGATTGGTGAACCCGTAGGTCAATTGCTCAAGGTCGGGGTCATCTTGGTTGTCGCCTTAACGTTAGATCGTCTCCTTAAGGCCGGGCTCAGGATCTACAGTACGCTTCCTATCTCGGTCCGTATGCCGATCAATGGCTTTGTTCAGATTCTCCAGATTGCCCTTTGGGTCTTTGCAGGTACAGCGGTATTCTCTCTACTCCTTGGACAATCTCCATGGGCTCTACTTGGTGGACTCGGGGCCTTAAGTGCAGTCTTGCTCCTAGTCTTTCAAGATACCATTCTAGCCTTTTTTGCAGGAATCCAGCTCACCCTAAGTGATCAGGTACGAGTGGGAGACTGGATTGAGGCTCCCAAGTTCGGCGCTGATGGCGATGTGATCGAAGTTGCACTGCACTATGTTCGGGTACGCAATTGGGACCGTTCCATCACCACCATACCAACTCACAAGCTGGCCCAGGATGCCTTTGTCAACTGGCGGGGCATGTTTGAAGGGGGAGGAAGGCGAATCAAAAGGGCGATTTTGATCGACCAGACCAGTGTGCGATTTCTCGATCAAGCTCTCCTCGATCATCTCAGCGAGATTGAGCTACTCCAAGCCTATCTAGGGCAGAAGACTAGGGAAATTGAAGAGCACAATAAGAAGCACAATATAGATGCTTCGGTCGTCAATGGACGCCACCTAACGAATATCGGGACTCTACGTGCCTATCTTGTAGCCTATTTAAAGGCCCACCCTGCCATAAATCAAGACTTGATCATGATTGTGAGGCAACTGCCTCCCACACCGAATGGTCTACCTTTGGAGATCTACGCCTTTACCAAGGATGTTGGTTGGGTGAATCATGAAGGGGTGGCAGCAGATATTTTCGATCATATCTTGGCCATTGTTCCCGAGTTTGGTATTCGGGTCTTCCAGGCTCCAGGAGGTCATGACCTAGCAGAACTTACGATAGGAAGGGGTGCGTAAGGCACATGACAGGATATGTAAGGCGAGAGTATCCCCAGTGGTCCTGGTCGTTTTCCCGGCACCAGACTTTGACGAGTTGCCAGAGGCGTTACTACTACAATTACTATGGTTCTCATAACGGATGGGAAATGGGGGCTTCTTCGGAAGCGGCCTTGGCCTATCGTCTTAAGAAGTTGAGTAACCTTTACCTCACTCTTGGGGATGCGCTCCATAAGAGCGCCTATGGTATGGTAGAGCGTGTTGTGGAGGGAAGGCAGCTGCCTGGGGCAGATGTGATCGAAGAGGAGATCCGCAGACAACTCAGGAGAGTTTGGAAGAGTTCCCGGGATGAGGGAGAGCTCTTTCGGCGCCGCCCCAATCGCGTCGACATGCTGCAGGAGTTTTACTACCAGATGGAGATCAGTGACGATACTTTGGCCAGGATTAATGACCGCATCACCAGGGTTTCGCAGGCCTTGGTGGCTTCTTCGGTTTGGGAGGAACTAGCCCGTAAGGATGTAGTCTTGGTGGCATCGGAGCAGTTTGACACCTTTATCATCGATCAAACTCCGGTGTATGCGGTTCCCGACATACTCTACCGGAGTGCAGATGGGTGGACCATCGTGGATTGGAAAACCGGTGAAGAGGCTGAAGATAACGAAGATCAGGTGGCCCTTTATGCCCTCTATGTCCACAAGAAACACGGTATTGCTCCTGAAGATATTCGGGCCCGATTGGAATATCTGAGCCTAGGGACAGCCAGGGATACGGGATTCACCCAGGCTGGGCTGGATGAGGTCGAAAGCAGGGCCAGGCTCAGCATGGAAGCGATGCGAAAGCTCCTTGTCGATCCAGCCCAGAACATTCCCCAGCCCAAGACAGTTTTTGCCCTGACTG
>JAAZLY010000177.1 GCA_012799115.1 Bacillota bacterium | reverse complement strand
TGACAGCTCCTTTTGATTACCTGATAGTGTGTTTTCGATAAATCCATTCTATCAGAATTATTTGGAGCCGTCATTTTCAATTTCTACGGAGTTTGGGGCAGAATCTTTTTTTCCGCATGTACGTCTAGCAGCAATCTGACTCCAAAACCTGCAGATGGTAAGTCTTTAATTCAGGTAGATATTGATTGGAGTGCACTATCGGAGGTAAGTGTTGAACCATCCGTTCTGCCAGCTGGTGCGACGAATGCTCGTGCCAATACCATTGGAGCAAGGCTGGTATACCCAGGGGAAGACGCTGCTTTTACGCAGGCTGTATCAATGAAAGATGCAGCTAAAAATGGCATCCTAACTCTTGAGGTTCCAGCAACGAATCAAGCTCATTTGTATCTTGTTGCGGTTAACATGGAAAATCAAACTGCATACTCGTATGCAATGAAGGAAAACTTGCGATTGGAGAAGGATGCGCTTTTGGTTCTGACAATCGATGACTTTCGGTGGATAGAGGCCACATGGCAATTCGAGGATGATGACTATGCTGCTCATTTTCAAAGTGGCCGCATTGAGCTACCATCTAGCGAGTATGAGGTGATGACGCGTATCAAGGTAAGGGACCCATTTCAAGAAGGAAAAGAAGCCTCGTACGACACTTCGTTGATAGGCCATTATGGCATTTCATCAATGGGGGACAACATCGATGGATGGCTTTATTTCGATGCTTTTCTTCGAAACCGATATGTTGGAACCCCAAATACTGATCATGATCATTGGTTCCAGCCGAATGTCGATGGTATTCAGTTCAATCTCGGAAACAAGGGGTATTACATTCCCCCCGTAATTCAGACCATTACAGTTGACTGGAAGTAGAAACACAGACGCGAGCAGTCGCTGGGATACCAAAGCAGATGTCGGCTCGCTATATACAAGGACTGCGGCGGAGTTCGCGGTCCTTTTGTGTATTGGGTTTCTATAAGGTAGGTTCACGCCTCTTGACGTCTGCCCTCCACAGAAGTATACCGACACTATACTAGTAGACTGATGGTTTAACCAATGGCTTTGGAGGAAGAAAGAATGGAGAAACAGCTATCCCGCCAAGAAAGAGAACGGATTCAGTTGATCCAGACTGTAATAGAGTGCGCGGAGGATTTGTTCAGCCAGAATGGATACGAGAATACAACAATAGACGCTCTGGCTACAAAAAGCGAATATACCAAACGGACGATCTACAGGTATTTTGTTAGTAAGGAAGATATATGTTTTGCCGTCATGCTCCAAGGGCATATGCGACTTCTGGAGGCCATGCGGGAGAAGACATCGCATGGGCAGACCGGCTATGAAAAGATCAGAATGGTTTATCAGGCATTTGATGAATTCTTCATGGGAAACGGCTGGTTGTTCGATCTCATGGCACACATCAAGTATATCAAGTCGAAAAGGAACCCCGACGAACTGCCATACTTTGAGAAGTACGCAGATTGTCTAGGCCTGATCTACAAAGAGATCCTTTCCCTCTTTGTCATGGGCCATGACGATCAGAGTATCCGACTAACGTTGCCCCGCGGCAACTTGCCTTCTCCTCTACATTTATCCTGAATGGCTTGTTCCATATGATCCGTTTATCCGGCGATAGCTTCGCAAAGCATTTTGCCCTAGACAAGGAACAATTTATCCACTTCACTACGAATCTTCTATTTCAGATATTGGAGGGTGAGAAGCAATGAACGACCCGAATGTCACACGGTTGGATTACAAAGGCAAGGAAATCATCCTGATAGCAACCGCTCATGTCTCAAAGGAGAGCGCCGAGCTGGTGAGGCAGGTGATAGAGGACGAAAGACCAGATAGCGTTTGTATTGAACTAGACAGGGGCCGGTATCAGAATATCCGAAATCCGAAGACCTGGGAGAATACAAACATTATTAAGGTGATAAAGTCAAGACGTGTGGGCTTTTTCCTTGCCAATCTCGCCTTGAGCTCCTACCAGAAGAAAATCGCAGAGCAACTCGGAACTACCGTAGGCGGTGAAATCATCCAGGGCATTCAAAGCGCAGAGGATATCGGTGCCAAACTTATTCTGGCAGACCGTGACATTCAGATCACTTTTCAGCGGATATGGCGTAAGCTCAGTAACTGGGAAAAAGCAAAGCTACTTGTCAGACTATTATTCTCCCTTTACGATGACAACGAGGTTTCAGAGATGGACCTAAAGGAACTGATGCAGAGCGATATGCTGGAATCAGTCATGTCGGGTTTGAAGAAGGAATTCCCCAAAATCGGCGAGATTCTGATCGGTGAACGAGACCAGTTCCTGGCCTATAGGATCAAGAATGCTCCTGGTCAAAAAGTTGTCGCCGTTCTCGGCGGAGCGCATGTGCCAGGAGTTAAGACAGAAATATTCCAGGAACAGGACATTGCGAAGATATCGACCGTTCCTCCCAAGAGACGTCTTGGAAAGTTCGCGGGTTGGATTATCCCAATGGGGATCTTAGCGCTTATTGCCTATGCTTTTGCCACTAACATTCAGATCGGCTTGTAGCAGCTTTCCGTATGGGTATTGTGGACCAGACTCTTGGCGGCAGGATCCACGGCGCTATCAATGGGACACCCACTGAGTATTATGGCTTTCTTTTTAGCCGATCCCCGCACACGATACACCCCCTGCTTGCCTGCGGATGGATTACCGGCCTTAAGGACTGCAACGGGAGTTGTGGTCTTTCTTGTCCGTCGGTCGTCAGAACGGTTCTGCCGAGACTCCATACATAAGCAAAGACCGCACCAAGCTGTGCGGTCTTCTGTAACTCCCTTTGGAGTAATCCATATATGCAATCTAAAAGCAGTACTCTCATTAGAAGCCCCAGATGGTACTGTGGTATCCCACCGACCACATATAGTGATTAAAGGTTTGTTGTTGGATGGCTAATGTCGCTTGGTGATTGAGCCACTTATTCGGATTGTACGTTTCGCCATCCGAGGTCGCTTCGGTTCCCTGGGG
>JAAZLY010000176.1 GCA_012799115.1 Bacillota bacterium | reverse complement strand
TACCCGTCTATATTATGAACGTCTGACAAGCTCCCTTGGTACTGCATTAAGGGCCGTGGAACAAGCAGGTGAAGAGCTTCCAGAAGTTGCGCAGGGTAGAAAAGGTGAATCCCATTGTCTCTTGGTCTTAGCAGGAGACCGGGGTTTGGCTGGAGGATATAATGCGGCCATCATCAGGCAGGCCGAAGCCTTTTTGCAGGAGCATCCTGAAACAGAGATGGTGATTGTGGGCAGAAAGGTCCGGGATCATTTCCGGAGACGTAATCGTACCGCCTTGGCGGAGTTTGTGGGAATTGGCGATGTAGCAAGTCTCAGAACAGCTCAGGATATCGGTCATGTGATCTTTGACTTCTTTGAGCATAGGCTCTTTGATCATGTCACGATTCTGTACACGGAGTATATCAACACCGTAACTCACAGGGTCAAACTACGGAATGTCTTGCCCTTGCCAGAACAGATTAGGGACGAGAAAGAAGAGGGGCCCGAGCCTTTGTATGTATATGAACCATCCGTTCACGCTGTCTTGGAATCACTGGTTCCTCTCTATGTTAATGCAGCAGTCTATCAGGCCTTAGCAGAGGCCAAGGCTAGTGAGTTGGGCGCGAGGATGACGGCCATGGGCAATGCATCCGATAATGCTGGAGAACTGATTCGAGAGTTGAATATAACCTATAACAGAGCGCGTCAGGCTCAGATTACCAAGGAGATAGCAGAAATCGTGGGCGGTGCAGACGCATTGCAATCGTAGAACTGTGAGGGGGTTTAATGATGAGCATTACTATGAATAAAGGAAAAGTTGTCCAAGTCATCGGACCTGTAGTGGATATTGAGTTTGCGCCCGAGCAGCTTCCCGATTTGCTCACGGCCATTCAGATCAAGGGTGAAGTGGAAGGCAACGAAATCGATTTGACTCTAGAAGCTGCCCAGCATCTAGGGAACAATGTGGTGCGTTGTATCGCCATGGCATCCACTGACGGTCTGCAACGTGGAATGGAAGCTGTCGATCTTGGTGGACCGATCTCAGTTCCTGTCGGTCCTGAGACATTAGGACGTTTGTTCAATGTTCTAGGCGATCCCATCGATGGTAAGGGAGCGGTGCAGGGTAAGGAAAGATGGCCTATCCATCGATCCGCTCCAAGTGTTGATGAGGTGGAACCATCAAGTACGATGCTGGAGACCGGTATCAAAGTTGTCGACCTTCTGGCGCCCTATGCCAGAGGTGGGAAAATCGGGTTGTTTGGCGGAGCAGGAGTGGGCAAGACCATTCTAATTATGGAATTGATCCGCAATATTGCCCATGAACACGGTGGTTACTCCGTCTTCGCCGGTGTTGGCGAACGAACCCGAGAAGGAAACGATCTGTACTTCGAGATGCAGGAATCCGGTGTTATTGACAAGACCGCGATGGTCTTCGGTCAAATGAATGAACCTCCTGGGGCCCGTTTGCGTGTGGGTCTGACTGGGTTGACCTTGGCCGAGTACTTCAGGGACGAAGAGAGACAAGACGTTCTCTTGTTTATCGATAACATTTTCCGCTTTACGCAGGCTGGCTCAGAGGTATCAGCTCTACTCGGCCGTATGCCTTCGGCAGCAGGGTACCAACCTACCCTCGCTACGGAAATGGGTCAGTTACAGGAACGGATTACAACAACAAAGCAAGGATCCATTACGTCCATTCAGGCCATCTATGTTCCTGCTGATGACTACACGGATCCAGCTCCAGCCACAACCTTTGCACACTTAGATGCTACGACGAATCTCGAACGTCGGATTTCAGAAAAGGGAATTTACCCTGCAGTCGACCCACTAGCGTCAACCTCGCGCATTCTGGCTCCAGACATCGTAGGCAATGAGCACTATGAGGTGGCCCGGGGCGTACAGCAAGTACTGCAACGGTACAGCGAGCTTCAGGATATCATCGCCATTCTGGGTATGGATGAGCTTTCCGATGAGGACCAACTGACTGTGGCCCGAGCCCGGCGTCTTGAACGTTTTATGTCCCAACCCATGTTTGTAGCGGAGACCTTTACTGGAATTCCCGGAAAGTACGTGCCTGTAAAAGAGACGGTACGAGGCTTTAAGGAGATTCTGGAAGGGAAGCATGACGACCTGCCCGAAAACGCCTTCTTTATGGTAGGTACCATTGATGAGGCGGTGGCTAAGGGCAAAGCTCTGGCAGAGGAGAATGCCTAATGGCTACCTTTACGTTCGAAGTGGTAACCCAAGAGCGTACCGTTGTGTCGACGGAAGTGGAATATGTCCTCTTGCCCGGGATCGATGGTAGCTTTGGGATTCTGGCCGGACACCAACCCATTATGGCCTCGCTATCCATAGGCTTGTTGGAGTTTGGTCCTCTCCGTGGTAAACGGCGCAAGATAGCTCTAGGCGGCGGGTTTAGCGAAATGCATGACAATAAACTCACAGTCATGGCCCATACCGCTGAACTTGCTGAAGAGATTGATGTACTTCGGGCAAGGCAAGCCAAGGGAAGGGCTGAGGAGAGACTTGCCAATCGTCAGGCTGATCTAGACATAGCTCGTGCACAAATTGCACTACAAAAGGCGTTACTTCGTTTGGAAGTGGCCGATAAAGATTAAGATAACGTGGTTAACAATCAACCTCCCAATCCTTGGGGGGTTTTTTGTATAGTCAATTAGAACGAGGAGCATACTACCATCAAGGCGGTGATAGTATGCAAGTATGGCGAAGTATTACAGACAAGCTCAGACAGGCTTGGTATAGGAGGGACAAGCAGAAACTCTTAGTTTTCATAGTGGCTGGACTCTCTATGATCGCTGGAATAGGTTTGGGAGTCTATCGCAACTCGACGTATCAAGAGACAGCTCTTATGACTCCGCAAGTGAGTTTGGCAGAACTCGAGGAAGTGGTCCAAGACAGGGTACAAGCAGTAATTACTGACCTTTATCCCTGGGTCTTGGAAGGACCTGTACAACTTGTTACAGTCGAACCACCAACAAGTGTCTTGCCCGACCCCACGGAACTAAAACCCGAACCCGATCTTGAGCCGGAGCCTCAGCTTTCCTTTGAACACCTCATCTGGCCTGTGCAGGGCGAAATCGCTACACCCTTTGGGTGGCACCGTCATCCCGTCTATGGCGATTGGCGGTTTAACGCCGGTTTAGAGTTTAGTGTAACAGATACGGCCGTTCGTACAGTGCTGCCAGGTGAAGTTGTGGCCGTGAATACCAATGGACTAGAAACCGAGCTGGTCATTGACCATGGTAGCGGTTGGAATTCCATCTATCGATCGATCAAAGGAATTCAAGTTGGTCCTGGTGATCGGGTGAAGCAAAACCAGAATATCGCCCTTCCTGAGGGCACTGGACTGGTCTTTTTCGGATTGACTCATAACGGAAACCCAGTCAACCCCCAGGCGTTTCTCCACTAATGCTACGCATATTCAAAGCCCTGCAGCATATAAATGTATAAAAAGTGCTAGGGGGAAGCGCAGATGAGAGACTATATCCGCAAGCGGGTGGTGGATGTAAGCTTATATATTGTGAAAACAAGTGCCACTGTGCGGCAGGCGGCGACCGTTTTTGGCGTCAGTAAGAGTACAGTTCACAAGGATGTGACCGAGCGCTTGCCACGCATTAACCGAGAACTAGCTGAACAAGTGAAACAGGTCCTTGAAGTGAATAAGTCCGAAAGGCATATCAGGGGCGGAGAAGCGACAAAAAGGAAGTACGGAGTAAAGGATAGCAGCCGGGCTTCTTAGAATGACGCGGGCATAAAAAGGATTTGCCTCCTCTATGGCGAAATGTATTTTATTGCGATCAAGATGGAAAATTCGCAAGCGTTTTGGAGGGGGCAATGGAATGTTCAGTAAGGATATTGGAATTGATTTAGGCACTGCTAACATATTAGTCCACGTGCGCGGCAAAGGAATTGTCATTCACGAGCCGTCGGTTGTGGCTATTGATGTGAATACCCAGAAAATATGTGCTATCGGTGAAGAGGCCCGAGAGATGATCGGCCGTACGCCTGGCAACATTCGGGCCATTAGGCCCCTCAACGAAGGGGTCATTGCGGATTTTCAAATCACGGAAGAAATCCTCAAGCATTTCATCCGAAAAGTCGCGGGTCGCGGTTTTCGGCCCCGGGTTATGGTTTGTGTCCCTTCTGGAATAACGACTGTTGAAAAAAGAGCTGTTGTAGAGGCTGCAACCTTGGCTGGAGCCAAGGAAGTATACATGGTGACTGAACCTATAGCAGCAGCTGTGGGTTGCGGTCTAGATATTGCTGCTCCGAGCGGGAATATGGTTGTGGATATAGGTGGAGGAACCACAGACATAGCTGTGATCTCCCTTGGCGGTGAAGTAACATCAGAATCACTCAGAATAGGTGGTTCCCACATCGAAGAGGCGATCTTGAGACATGTGAAGCGTGTGTACAACCTCGCCATTGGTGATCGTACCGCAGAGGATATTAAGACAACGATTGCCAGTGCTTATCCTGATCCGAACAAGAAGATGTCCATTCGAGGAAGAGACTTGGTGACAGGACTGCCAGCAACCATTGAGATTAGCTCAGCCGATATTTATCCTGCAATTGAGGAGCCGATTTTTAGCATTGTAGATGCGATTCGCGGTGTCTTAGAAGTGACGCCCCCAGAGTTGGCCGCAGATATCATGAATAACGGTATGTCCTTAACAGGTGGAGGATCCCTGTTAGAAGGTATGGCTCGCCTGATTCAAGAGCGTACCGGGGTACCCGTTACCTTGGCTGACGATCCCCTTAGCTGTGTTGTGCGAGGTACTGGGCAGATTTTGGATTCCATCGATAATCTGTCACGTGCTCCTTTTGTGGCCAGCTATACAAAAGGTCGCTAAAAACGCTAAAGTTTATTTGTTCCCTTGCCGATAAAGTTGGCAAGGGAATTCTCTTAAGGGAGGTGATTTTATTCTTAGAGGAATTTACACGGCAACATCAGGTATGCTTGTAGAATCTTTGCGTATGGATGTGGCTAGTAATAATTTGGCTAACGTAGATACAGCTGGTTTTCAGAGGCAAACTGCCCATATCTACTCCCTTCCTGAGAACCCTGTTTACCGTCAACATAACAGCACAAGGCAGCCCCTGGGTGTTTTGGGCACGGGAGCCTTTGTAGACGGAAGTCGCTCGTCTTTCTCTCCAGGAACGGTACGGGTGACTGAAAATCCTTTGGATGTGGCCTTAGTGGGTCCGGGCTTTTTCGCCATCAACACGGCTGAGGGTACGAGATATACCCGGGACGGACGATTCAAGGTAAATGAAAGTGGTCTGTTGGCCACCCTCGATGGCAATCTCGTAAGGGGTGAGCAAGGATCGATCTTCGTTGGAGAAGGCGACGTGCTCATTAGCGAGCGAGGGGACATTACGGTGAATGGACATTTGGTGGACAAGCTCTTGATTGTTGAGTTTAACGATCGGGATGGACTTCTCAGGCGCGGTGCTAACC
Organism: Bacillota bacterium; assembly: GCA_012799115.1. Lineage (GTDB taxonomy): Bacteria > Bacillota > Limnochordia > Darwinibacteriales > Darwinibacteriaceae > UBA5420. Next base: position 1,054 of record JAAZLY010000176.1, on the reverse strand, counting down.
TCTATGAGGCTTTGCCAGAGGCGGGAACCCCATTTCGGTACCAGGCCACCATCGTACCTGGAGCAATAGAAATGGCTAATGTGAACGTTGTTCGTGAAATGGTCAACCTCATCAACATTCAACGAAGCTATGAGGCGAACCAAAAAGTAGTACAAGCCTTTGACGAGACGCTCGGAAAGATTATCAACGAAGTTTAATAGCTTTAAGGGGAACAGGCTGGACTGGAAACAGAAGCCAACGGAACTATCAACCGACTGCGATAGTTTCAAACCCCTTTCTTGCGCTATGTTTAAACCTAAACATACAAGGAGGGTTTTTTTGTTATGATGCGTTCTTTATGGACTGCTGCTTCAGGCATGACGGCTCAACAAACGAAGATCGACACTATCTCAAACAATCTATCAAACGTGAACACCACTGGCTTTAAGAAGAGTCGAGTGGACTTTCAGGATCTCCTCTATCAGACAGTCAAGTATGCAGGCACACCATCGACAGCTGGGGCCCAGGTACCAACTGGTATTCAGATAGGTCACGGTGTTAGGCCAGTGGCCACACAGAGGATTTTCTCACAAGGTATGTATCAACAGACCGATAATCCTCTGGATGTGGTCATTGAGGGTGACGGCTTTTTCCAGGTCTTGTTGCCTGACGGCGGTATTCGTTATACCCGAGACGGAGCCTTTAAGCTCGATGCCGATGGCCGCTTGACGACATCTGACGGTTTTCCTATTGAGCCCGAGATTATTGTACCTTCCGATTCATTGGAGCTGAGCATTGGTTCTGACGGTACTGTCACCGTTATGCAGCCTGGTGATAGTGAGCCGGGTCGTATTGGTGAACTACAAATAGTCCGTTTTGTGAACTCAGCTGGACTTAAGAGCGAGGGTCGCAATCTCTATACCGCTACAGCTGCTAGTGGTGAACCCATGCTTGGGACGCCCGGTCTTGATGGTTTTGGCATGCTGAGCCAGAACTTCTTGGAAATGTCCAATGTCCAGGTCGTCGAGGAAATGGTGAATATGATTGTGGCACAAAGAGCCTATGAAAGTAACTC
>JAAZLY010000175.1 GCA_012799115.1 Bacillota bacterium | reverse complement strand
TAGACAGTAAACTTGCGATACTCCTCTATTAAGAAACGCCTCAAGTTTTGATAATAGTCCTTCTCAAACTCTGGGGCGAGAAGCTCGTCCCAATCATTACCGAGCACTACGGCCATTCTCTCACCTACCCTTACTTGCCAAACGCACTAATTGCTCAAAAATGCCCCGAACTCCGACTTCCCCATTGCTTAATACGACGTAGGAGCGACCACTATTGCTCGAGCTCCCGAAGAGGACATGCGCGCCAGGTGCCTTCCCTTCGATAACATAAAGGGCGTCACCTAGAGTCTCTTCAAGATAGGGAGCAAGGAGCATCTCCACGAGTCTCCTAGCCAAAAATTCGCCTGCCTCCAGCACATTCCAAAGCCGCTTAAGATCATGGGCTGTAACAAAAAGCTGTGGCTTAAAGCCCTCGGCAAGAATCGCGTACGTATTTTCCACCGTCTGCCCCTGTTTGGTCGTGGTATAGCCTGTCGCGCCTGCCGCTGGCATACTGTCCAGGTAATAATAGGCAGATTGCCGCAATCCGGCGGGTTCTAGCACCATGCTCCTGACCATCTCCCAAGGGGCCACATCGGTTACTTGGATTCTTAGGATCTCCTCCCAGTTGGTACCAGGATCATCGGATCGGAGGACATTTTCCTCCAACCTACCCACCTGGACCACCCGGGCTAAAGCGAGTTTGGCAAAGAACTGCCGAGCGGATCCCACATTGAAGAGGGTGTAAAGGTGATTATCAATCTTATAACGCCTTTGGGCCTGTCCATAGGCGCCTCGAAACTCGAGTTCTGCCCCCTCAGCCACCTGCAACACACCTGCAAAGGAATCGGGGATAGTCAAATCCCGGTAGGAATCGTCCCAGGCCCTCACAATGCGTTTTCCCTGGATAACGAAATTTTCATCTAGGCTTGGAACAACAGTAGGCAATTGGAGTTCTCTCTGGATTAATTCGGCAAAACCATGGCAACTCTCCTTTTCGCCATGGGTGACAAAGACACGCCCGATGTGACGAAAACGGCGCAGCCAATTCAGGAGAGCCCCCTGATCGGCATGGGCAGAGAAGCCTGAGATGGTCTCAATGGTCGCGGCAACCCTAACCATGTCACCATGAATCCGTACTTCCTCGGCGCCATCTTGCAGACGGCGACCTAAGGTTCCCTGGGCTTGGTAACCAACCAAGAGGACCGTGGCTTGCCTACGCCAGAGATTATGCTTGAGATGGTGCTTAATGCGTCCTGCATCTGCCATCCCACTAGCCGAGATGATGACGAGACCTCCACTTACCGAGTTGAGGCGCATCGACTCTTCTACTGTCTCCGTATAATGCACATGGGGAGAATCGAAGGGTGAACGACCCTCTTTGATCATGGTACGGGTCTCATAGTCAAAAACCCGGGCATGCTGTTGGAAAACCTCCGTCGCCTTGGTAGCCAAGGGACTGTCAATGTAAATGTTGAGTTTGGGGATCCGGCCCTGATCCTGCAAAACCCGCAAACTATAAAGAATGTCCTGGGTGCGGCCTAGGGCAAAGGCCGGAATCAAGAGGTTACCTCCCCGCTCCATGGTGGAGTTGACCACTTCGGCCAAGCGTTCCATCCGATCTTCCCGGTCTTCATGGATCCGGGTGCCATAGGTAGATTCTATCACCAAGATATCGGCCTCTGTGATGGCAGTGGGATCTTGAATAATGGGTTGATCCAAGTTACCCAGGTCTCCGGAGAAGACAAGCTTGGTCGTCTCCCCGTCTTCTGTTACCCAAAACTCCACGATCGCGGCACCTAGAATATGCCCTGCATCGCGGAAACGGACGCGCATCCCGGGCAAGATCTCTACTTCTTCATCATAGACCATGCGCTTAAACTGCTTCATCGAGTCAACAGCGTCTTGCACTGTGTAGATCGGTGTCAGAAGCTCTTGTCCCCGTCGTATGCGTTTGCGATTCTTCCGCTCAACTTCCGCTTCTTGAATGTAGCCTGAATCCGGGAGCATAATGGAGCAAAGATCGCAGGTCACCGCCGTTGTGTAAATGGGACCTGTAAAACCATGCTTCACAAGTTTCGGTAAAAGACCGCTGTGATCAATATGGGCATGGGTGAGCAAGACTGCATCAATGTCCCTTGGTTCAAAGGGGAAATCGCCGTAGTTTCTTTGTTTGAGCTCTTCTGGTCCATGGAAGAGGCCGCAGTCCACAAGAACGTTCTTGTCACCTGAGCGCACAAGGTAGCAAGCACCGCTTGTTGTTTCAGCCGCCCCGAGAAACTGCATCTGCACGTTACCGCCTCCTCTGCAAGTTATCGTGCGGTCAAAAAGTCGTAGATCGTTGTGTGTTCATAGCGTTCTCCAGCCTCCAAAATAGCTCTTGGGAAGTGAGCATAACGCAGGCTATTGGGGAAAAATTGGGTCTCTAGGCAGAAGCCCGAGCGCTTGGGATGACGTTCGCTATCCAGGAAATTTCCGCTGTAAAATTGGATACCAGGCTTGGTAGTCCAGACTTCCATCATACGGCCCGAGGACTCTTCCTCCACCCGAGCGGCCCGTTTCAGACCTTTGTCTAGACCATTGATGATCCAGTTATGGTCATAGCCCTGACCCGCGCGAATCTGCTCGTGATCGGCACCTATACCCTGGCCGATCGGGGTCTTTTGCCGGAAGTCAAAGGGCGTTCCTGCGACCTTTAGGATCTCACCTGTGGGCAAGCCTTCGGGGGTGATGGGTGTGAAGAAGTCTGCATCGAGCTGCAACTTGTGATCCAAGATGGTTCCATTCGCACCTGCCAGGTTAAAGTAGGCGTGGTTGGTCAAGTTCACCACCGTTGTCTGATCTGAGGTGGCCAGATAGTCAATGCGCAAACCACCCTGTCCTGGCGCTGGCGCGTAGGTCACCTCAACGTTGAGATTTCCCGGATATCCCTCTTCGAGATGGGGGCTAAAGTAGCGCAATCGAAGTGCGAGGCCGTATTCGGTTTCAACAACCTCCGGTTCCCAGATCACTTTACCAAAGCCGCCTGGTCCACCGTGAATATGGTTTCGGCCCTCATTGGCGTTGAGTTTATAGGTTGTGTCTCCTAACGTAAACTCCGCATCTTCAATACGGTTCGCATGGCGACCTACCAAGATGCCAAGTGACTT
>JAAZLY010000174.1 GCA_012799115.1 Bacillota bacterium | reverse complement strand
GTGGGTCAAGGGAAGCATACGGATCTTGAAAGATCATCTGAATGTCGATCCGCAAGGGGCGCATTTGCTTTCTGCTGTAATCTGTAATGTTCTGATCCCGAAAATAGATTTGCCCTGATGTAGGTTCCAGTAACTTCATGACAGTCAGCCCAAGGGTGGTCTTGCCGCACCCTGATTCGCCTACGACGGCTAGGGTTTCTCCTTCGTTAAGGGCGAAGCTCACCCCGTTCACCGCTTTTACCGTTTGCTGTTTTTCAAAGTAACTCTTTTTCGGTACGGGAAAGTGTGTGCAAAGATCGTTGACGTATAGAATCGTGTTGTTAGTTGAGCTCACGAAGATCCACCTCCTCACTGTATCGCCTGCAGGCCACTAGACCACCGAGAACCAGATGTTCTTCGGGCGTAACCCCAAAACAGAGTTCCTTGGCGTAGTCACAGCGAGGTGCAAAGAGACAACCCTGGTGTGTCTTTAGCAGATTTGGCACCATACCGGGAATCTGGTACAACTCTTCTTGTCGCTCTCCCTGGACGATTCGGGGCACGGAGTTGAGCAGCGCTTCGGTATAAGGGTGACGGGGCTGATTAAAAACCTCATGGGTTGAGTTTTCTTCCACGATTTTCCCTGCATACATGATGGCCACCCGATCGGCGATTTCTCTAACCACACCCAAGTCGTGGGTGATCATAATGATGCTTGTGCCGAGCTTTTCCTTAATCTCAAGGAGCAAGTCCAGGATTTGAGCCTGCACAGTAACATCTAGAGCTGTGGTGGGCTCATCGCAAATTAGGAGATCAGGATCGCAAGCCAAGGCCATAGCAATAAGGACCCGCTGGCGCATCCCGCCAGAAAGCTGGTGGGGGTATTCATGAAAGCGCTGTCTAGGAAGGGGAATCCGCAGAAGATCTAAAAGTTCGATCGCCCGCTCCTTCGCTTCGGCCTTCGTAAGATCTTTGCGATGATACCGCAAGGGCTCCATAATTTGCCACCCAATCGTAAAGACGGGGTTGAGGGCCGTCATCGGTTCCTGAAAGATCATGGTGATACGTGAACCACGAACTTGGCGCATTTCCTTTTGGGTTTTTTGCAGAAGATCTTCCCCATTAAGGAGAATCTCACCATCTACGACCTTTCCCGGGGATGGCACAAGACCCATGATGGAAGCTGCGGTCAGACTCTTACCACATCCCGATTCACCCACAAGGGCCAAGGTCTCTCCCTTGGCGACACGAAACGAAATTCCATCAATCGCTTTTAAGACTCCCTTTTCCAAGAAGAAGTGGGTGCGCAAGTTGTTTACTTCTAGCAATGTGTTTTCGTGCACGTGTTTCACCCCCTACTTGTTCTTTAACCTGGGATCCAGTGCGTCACGCAATGCATCACCAAAGGTGTTGAAAGCCAAAACAGTCAGCATAAGCAGAAGCCCAGAGAAAATGCTGTAAGTTGGTGCTGTCCGCATGTACATGCGAGACTCCGACAGCATCTTTCCCCAACTGGCATGGGGCGGACGAACGCCCATTCCGATGTAACTGAAAAAGGTTTCTGTCATGATGGCCCCTGGAATATCCATGGTTAGAATAACGATGATGGTAGACATGCAATTTGGAATCAAGTGCTTGAAAATGATACTGAGTTCGTTAGCTCCTGCAGCCCGGGCTGCCATAACATACTCACTCGTTTTTAGGCGCATCACTTGGCCGCGGATGAGCCTAGCTACGTTAGTCCAGCTAAGAAGCCCAATGGCAATAAAGATATTGATAATACCTGGTCCCAAAACCATCATAATGGCTAAGGCAAAAAGGAGAAAAGGGAATGAACTTAGGATCTCGATCAGTCGAGAGATGAGCTTGTCCACCCATCCTCCAAAGAACCCTGCGATGGTTCCCATGATAACCCCGATGGTCAAAGCAATAAGTTCAGCCACCACACCAATGAAAAGGGAAATCCGTGTCCCTGCTATGACCCGGGAGAAAACATCCCGCCCTAACTGATCTGTGCCGAACCAATGGGTTGCTGAAGGTGGCTTCAACCTGACCATTAGATTGCCTAGGTTTGGATCATGTGGCGTCAAATAGGGACCGAAAATCGCTAAGAAGACAACAAAACCAATAAAACCCATGGCGACAAGGGCAGCTGGTGACCTTTTTAGCCTCCGCCAAGCATCCTTATAGAGGCCGGTATCTCTCAAGACATCAGCCATGCCCACTTCCTCATAGAGCTTGGTCCGGTTTCTAAAGAGAATCATTAGCTCTCACCTCCTGCTAGCCGTACCCGTGGATCGAGCAGTCCATAGACTAGGTCCACGACTAGGTTGATTACGACAAACACCGTGGCCGTATAGACCACATTACCTTGGATCAGGGGCATATCCCGGGTATTAATGGCATCAATCGCCAAGCGTCCTAAGCCATGCATCGAAAAAATGGTTTCAATGATCATCGCCCCGCCCAGAACAGAACGAAGTTGGATACCGATCAAAGTGACGATGGGTATGGCAGCATTCTTCAAGACATGCTGCATAACGACGAAGAATTCCGGAACGCCTTTGGAGCGAGCTGTCGTGACAAAGTCATGTCCCAAGGAATCAATAACGTTGTTTCGAATCAGACGAGAAGCTCCCCCAGCATAACCGATAGCTAAAATGGCTACAGGGAGAATATAGTGTCTCATGGTCTCCGAACCTGAGATGGGCAAAGCCGCCAAGAACACCCCGAAAATGAGCTGAAACACCATGGCCAGCCAGAGGCTGGGTAGAGACATAAAGAGCATGGCTAGAAACATGATGGCCCTATCAATAATGGAACCCCTGAAGACAGCTGCCAAAATACCCATGGGGATGCTCATGCATAGTGACACAGCCAGAGTCATAAGACCAAGCTTAGCTGTGGCACCAAAGGCGCTTGAGAGAAGCTCAGTTACCGGACGCTTCTTGAAAAAGGATGTTCCCAGATCACCCCTCACTGCATTTTTGAGAAACTCAAAGTACTGTGTTGGGAGAGGGCGATCAATTCCCAGTTCATGGCGTACTCGGTCTATAGTCAACTGGTCGGCCCGTTGATCCAACATGATCAAAACAGGATCGCCGGGAACAACATTGAGGAGAATAAAAGTGATGAGCGTCACTCCTAGTAATACCAAGGAAGATTGCAGGATACGCTCCATCGCATACTTGAGCATGAGTCAGTCCCACCTTCTGGAAAATTCTTGCTTGATGACCACAACGATCGGTCTGATAAGGAGAAAGCATTGGGCTAGCGTAGCAGGCTCAATGCTTTCTCGCACTTGTGTCAATTAGTCTGCAAGACCAGCGAACAGCAGACCGTCTTGTGCGCCATCTACGACATCGGTCACTCTGCTTTGAAGTAGGAATACACTAGGTTGATTGAAACCAGGTATAGCCACAAAGGCCTCGCGGCTTAGGTAGCGCTCTAGCTCGTTATATACTGCTTGAGCCTCATCTGGATCTGTGATCGCTCTTGCGGCCATAACTTTGGCATCATACTCTGGATTGCGATGACCTGTGGACAGGAAATCGGCAGAACTGCTATGGAAGAATCCATAGAGGAACGTGTCGGGATTCGGGAAGCTTGGGCCCCAGGTACCTAAGAAGGACTGAACATTACCAGTGGACCGCTTGTCGAACCACACGCCGCTTTCTACTTGATCAATTGTGGTAAACATATTACATTCCGCAAAGTCCTGTTGCATAATCTGCAAGAGGTGATAGGCAATACCAGTACCCGATACGGTCATTTCAAACTCGATACCGTTGGGATAACCAGCCTCAGCTAGGAGCTGTTTCGCTTTTTCTGGGTTGTACTCATAACCAGCAAAGTCGTCGTGACCAGGGACACCCTCTGGTAAGATGGTGTTGGCTACTGGCCAAAGATTCATAAAGAAGATCTCAGCGATTTTGGTATTGTCGAAAGCATAGGCCACAGCTTCACGAACCTTCACGTTATCGAAGGGTTTCATGCTGTTATTCATGACAAAGAACATTTGGGAAAGGCCGTTTTCAATCTGTACATTCTCAGCGTACTCAGGTCTATTCAAGTACTCTTGGGCCATCGTTAAATCGAGTGGTGTATGGTCGAGATTACCCACTTCAAACTCCAAGTAGCGAGTGTTCTCGTCCATGTTATAGAACTCAACTTTGTCTACCCGAGCCTTGAGGGTGCGACCGTTATAGACATTGTGGTTGTAGTTAGGATTAGCTGCAAAGACGATCTTGGTAGTAGGATCAAAGCTCTCGAGCGTGTAAGGACCTGTACCTACAAGAATATCAATGCCCCACCTATCGCCAGCGGCCGAGTGGGCGCCCTTGGGCACGATACCCAGGTAGTCATTGGCTAGCGCTCTTGGAAACGCGGCATATGGGCTTTCTAGTGTAATCTCGAATCGATAGTCATCAATTACCTTAAAGCCTGCTAAAGAATCCGCTTTACCTTCCATCATTTCCTTGGCACCTAAGATAAAGTCAATCATCCAGGTGTTAAGGCAGTTTGTAGCGGGATCAAAGAAAGTATTGAAGGTGTACTCCACGTCAGCAGAAGTCAACTCTTGTCCATCAGAGAACTTGATACCCCGCTTAAGTTCAAAGCTATAGGTGAGGCCGTCATCGCTAACAGTTGGGATGTCGACAACCAACAAGGGGTACATTTCGTACGTGAAAGGACGCTGACCCATGAGGGGCTCTACAACGTGTCTATAAGGCATGGAAACGCGGCCGAACGTAGACTTCATGGCGTCAATGTGTCCATCGGCGCCAAAATCTCCACCACGGCGCAAGATCTTTTCCCCAGCATATACAGGGGAACTCAATACTCCACCCGCCAAAAGGCTTAGCAAGAGCAATCCAACAAGAGATAGCATTAAGAACTTTTTCACAATTACCCTCCTCAAATAGTTGGTCCCGAAAGAAGGATCCACTGAGCACAGATTTTCCTTAACTAGTATCCGAAAAACAATGCCTTGCTTTACTGTAAAGGGTTAGACGCCGACACTCCCTCCTCTCCTGGACAAACCCTAGTCTCCTCGTCATTATAAAGGCTGTTCCTTTCGTATGCCATCCGAAAAGAGCGAAACCTTAACCCTTGCATGACGTGAAATGAACGAAATTTCGATTTTATTAATGCTAATAAGAGACATTAAGGGGGTTCCATCCTTCCAAGGGCAGCAAAAAGCGCCAAGGGAAATCTACATGACTTCCTCTTTGGCGCTTCGCGAAAACACCCGTCCTGCCGTTGCTTAACTAAGCTAGACAAGACGGGTGTCTTATATGCAAAGTAAGATAAATAGCATGATCAATCGCTACCCAAAAGTCAATCAGTTCTTGCGTTTTTCCTCTTTGTAACGTGCTTCTAGGTCTTTAAAGACCTCCTGAAGAAGTTCAACCTGGCGACTGATGGGATGATCTGGATCCTGCATTTGCTCCCCATAATGAAGAATGACCAGGT
>JAAZLY010000018.1 GCA_012799115.1 Bacillota bacterium | reverse complement strand
CAAGATTTCCACTGTCTTTGTGTTTGTCACTTGGATCCTGATCGGTGGTGGGACTGTGCTTTTCGGCAGACCTCTCTTGGGGCTTTATACTACCGACTTGGCCGTTATCGATCTAGGCATGGTGAGGCTCCGGATCATGATGGCTGTTCACTTCGCCGCTGGCATCATGAATGTTTTCCCGGGTATGACAAGGGCCATGGGATACTCCATCTTACCCATGCTGTCCACACTTGTGGGAGCATGTTTGCTACGCATCCTGTGGCTCGTTACAGTGTTTAAGTGGTATCCCACGATGATGGTTCTCTTCATGGCCTATCCCGTTACCTGGACTATGGCCGGAATCGGACAAGTAGCTAGCTTCTTCTATGCCCGCAAACAGATTCGAAAGCGGTGGGTAAAGACATCGAGCGCAGAAATGGCCGGTACAAGATAGCGGTACAAGATAGATCGGATATGTACTCCACAATGATCTGAGCCTGAGATGCCCAACAAGAAGGGGTGTTTCGGGCTCTTTTTTACTCGTGTCTGCAAACGCAACCATAGCAATATTTACAATATCGAAACCAAAAGAACTCCATAACCTGGCGTAAACCGAATTGTGTGGCGATTGTTGTTAAGGAATGGAGGAAAGCATAAAGTTTTGTAGAATAAAGATAGAGAACTTGCAAGCGTTCCCAGAAACATGGCATAACTTCTCCGGTAGGTGATGGAATGACGACTCTTCGCGACGTAGCAAACCATGCAGGTGTATCTGTCTCGACGGTGTCTCGCGTCGTTAACGGCAAAGAATATGTATCGGAGAGAGCTCGGCAAAGAGTGATGGAAGCGATTGAGGCTCTCCAGTATCAACCAAATCTACTGGCCCAGAGTCTAGCCACGGGTAAGGAAACCAAGCAACTGGGGCTCTTGGTTTATGACATTTCTAACAGTTACTTTGCGGAAATAACGATGGCCTTTGAGTCCATAGCCTATCAACATGGGTATACGGTCATTCTCTGTAACACAGCCGAAGGAACCAAGACTCTGAAGTATCTAGACATGTTTATTCAACGGAAGACGGACGGTGTGGCCATCGTTGGGTCAGAAATGGGTAAGGAGGAGGTTGGGCGGCTGGAAATGTTGCTTGATCGAGGTGTACCCATCGTGATCGCCCGGGAAAAGGGATGGAGCGTAAACCCCTTGACCGATGCCCTGGGCGACAGAACAGGAGTCGTCGAGTTTGACACTCGAGAGGGAGCTCGTATGGCCATTGAGTTTCTTATCAGCCAGGGACACCGGCGCATTGGAGGTCTGTTTTCGATTCCAAAAAAGGGTCTGTGGCAGAATCGCCGTGCCTTAGGTTACCGTAGTGCACTGGAGGCACATGGCATACCTGTCGATGAGCGCTTGTTAGTTACGGACCTTAACACCAGCAAGTCCGCAGGTTTGATGGGGATGGGGGAACTACTACGACGAAATGTAGATTGCACTGCAGTCTTTGTTTACAATGATCTGATGGCCATGGGGGCGTTGTCGTGTTGTCAGAGGATGGGAGTTCGGGTACCCGAGGATCTTTCCATTGTCAGCATGGATGATACAGAAGATAGCCTCTACACCAACCCTCCCCTTACCTCGGTGAGGATCCCCCGAAAAGAACAGGGCGAGTTTATGGCTAACTATCTCTTGGCAAGGATTCAAGGCGGTCACCCGCCTTCGTATTTGCAGTTACACGTCCAGCTCAGTCTGCGTGAGAGTGCGTCTACCGTGGGAGACAAGAATATGTTCAGGAGGATTTCCAATGAGACAAGTTAAGAGTTTGAGTTGTGGTTGGCTTTTTCGTGAGGACTTTTCAGAGGACTATCTAAAGTTTCAAGATCCTAAGCTCTTTCAAACGGTTAATCTTCCCCACATGAATAAGGAGATTCCCTATAACTACTTTGATGAGAGAATGTATCAGTTTGTATCAACCTATGTGAGGAAACTCGATATTCCACCAGAGTACCAAGGGAAGCGGGTGTTTGTTGATTTTGAGGGAGCCATGGCCTACGCTGAAGTTTTCTTTAACGGGCACCTAGTCAAGACTCACAAAGGAGGATACACTCCGTTTTCAGCAGAGATCACAGAGTTTCTTGATTTTGCAGGTGACAATACAATTGTTGTCAAGCTTGACTCTACCGAACGGCCTGACATTCCTCCATTTGGCAATGTCATCGACTACTTAACGTATGGCGGAATCTACCGCGATGTCTCTTTGCGGGTAGTGAGCCCCATCTATATCGACAATGTTTTTGCCAAGCCTAAGGTCGAAGCTAAAGTGGCAACAGAACTCAAGACGACGGTGTTCCTGGCAAATGGTGAGGAGAAGTCTCTACAGGGAACAATCAACATAGCCCTCTACGATCATGGTTCGTTGGTTGCCCAATCTGAACAGCCTTTCTATATTGATGCCCACACCAAATCTACTGTGGATCTAGACATCGATAGAGCTCACCTAACCGAGATAAAGCTATGGGATATTGATGACCCCAATCTCTATGAGCTTCGGGTTTCATTAGGGGTAGAGGGTAAAGTCCTTGATGAATATGCGGTCTCTATTGGGTTTAGAGACGCTGACTTTCGAACGGATGGATTTTACTTAAACGGGCGAAAGTTACAGGTACGAGGACTCAATCGTCACCAAGCTTTTCCCTATGTGGGTTATGCCATGCCCGAAAGGGCGCAAAGAAAAGACGCCGATATCCTCAAGCACGAACTGCGTCTCAATGCGGTACGAACATCCCATTATCCCCAGTCTAGACATTTCTTAGATCGCTGTGATGAGATTGGTCTTCTTGTGTTTGAAGAGATTCCTGGATGGCAACATATTGGCGGTGCTGAGTGGAAGGAAGTTTCCTATACTGATGTTCGCTTGATGATAGAACGCGACTGGAACCACCCATCCATCATTATGTGGGGTGTTCGCATCAATGAATCTCCCGACGACCATGATTTCTACCTCGAGACAAATCGCATCGCAAGAGCATTGGATCCCACTCGTCCCACAGCCGGCGTACGTTGTCATCGAAACAGTGAATTTCTAGAAGATGTGTTCACTGTTAACGACTTCAGCCACAGTGGTGGAGAAATGATCCTGGATACCCAAGAGAGCTGGACGAATCTCCCTCATAGGGTTCCTTACTTTGTCACCGAGTTCAACGGACATATGTATCCCACCAAGAGATTTGACCAAGAAGAAAGGCTGATGGAACATACCTTGCGCCATGTTCGGGTGCAGGATGCCGCTGCTAAAGCCGAGGATATTCACGGAGCCTTTGGTTGGTGCGCCTTTGACTATAACACACACTTCGAGTTCGGCGCAGGTGACCGAATTTGCTACCACGGCGTGATGGATATGTTCAGGATTCCCAAGTTCGCTGCCCATGTGTATCGCAGTCAGGTATCTCCTACTGTTGAGCCAGTTCTCGAACCGGTCACTCTGTGGGCCAGGGGGGAACGCAGTATAGGGGGAACTCTCCCCTTGGTCATTTTGACCAATTGTGACTACGTTGATGTCTTTTTGGCTGGTGAAAAAGTGGGAAGGTTCTTCCCAGATCGAGAGCGGTACAGTGGTTTGGAATATCCACCCATCGTGATCGAAACCATCGAAAACGTTGGTGTTTGGGGATGTACGTGGTTTGATGGCGAGTTCGTAGGCTATCATGGGGATCAGGAGATGGCTCGAAAGAGGTTCGCCAAAGACCCTGTGGCCACTGAGTTGGTCGTAACGCCTGATGATACTGAGTTAGTGGCCAATGGACAGGATGTAACTCGAATTGTACTGAAGGTTGTGGATCAAGTGGGCAACTTGCTCCCCTATCTGCCAGAAAGCCTGAAAATCGAGGTTACAGGACCGGCCCAAATCATTGGCCCAGAGCAGGTCACCCTCATTGGTGGTTGCCTGGCCACGTGGATCAAGACCACCCAGGAACCCGGTCAGATTCGTGTCTCTGTGACTCCGTCAACATTGAGTCTAGTAGGAAAATCGGTAGACTTGGTGTCGAAGAGAGAGGAGGGGTAGGGACTGTCCCATAGAGCAAAGAGGTAAGCGTTGGGTTTGACATCATCACGAAGGAGGATTATTGATGAGAAGAAGTCAAGTCAAGGTATTACTGTGTGTTTTGATGCTTTCTTTGTTGACAAGTAGTGCTGCATTTGCGAATCAAACAGTCACCGTTTGGGCATGGGATCCGGCATTCAATCTCTATGCCATGGAAGAAGCTGCCAAGATCTATGCTGAGATTAACCCGGATGTCACAATCAATATCGTTGAGACGCCCTGGGATGACATTCAGACACGCCTAACTACAGCAGTTATGGCAGGGCAGACGGGAACACTCCCAGACATCATGTTGATTCAAGACAATGCCCTAATGAAGAATGTCATAGACTTCCCACACGTTTTTGCAGACCTCACCGATTCTGGTATTGACTTTAGTCAGTTCGCAGATTTCAAGGTGAGCTTAACCTCTGTGGATGGCCGCAACTACGCTGTTCCTTTCGACAATGGTGCTGCCATTAATGCTCTTCGCGTTGATGTTCTACATGAGGCTGGTTATGAACTGGAGGACTTCAAGGATATCACATGGTCAGAATATATCGAGATGGGTAAAGATATCCTGGCCAAGACCGGCAAACCACTCCACTCGATTGTAGCGGAGAGTCCCGACTTGATCATGGCCGGTCTGCAAAGTGCTGGTACATGGATGTTTGATGAAAATGGTGATGTGTTCATCGCTAATAATGATGTGCTGAAGGAAGTCATCGAGGTCTACGTTGAACTCGTCAATACCGGTATCATGGTCCAAGTAAACGACTGGGAGCAGTATATTACATCGTTTAACCGCGGCACCGTGGCTGGAACCATTAATGGTTGCTGGATTATTGGTTCGATCGTTCTGCCGGAAGAGCAGAAAGGGCTCTGGGGAGTAACCAATATGCCGCGTCTTGAGCGTTCACCAAATGCTACTAACTATAGTAGCCAAGGTGGTTCAAGTTGGACAGTAAGGGCCGATTCGCCCAATAAGGATGCGGCCATTGACTTCTTGGCTCACACGTTCGCCGGTAGTGTCGAGCTGTACGAAACGATTCTACCATCATCAGGCGCTTTGGCTACCTATCTACCCGCAGGTGACAGCGCTGCATACTCCATACCCCATGAATTCTTTGGGGGACAGGCGATTTATGCCGAGATCACAGACTATGCCTCTAGGGTACCCCAAGTGAAATATGGCGTCTACAACTACGAAGCACGTGACGCTATTGGCGTGGCGATCGCCCAAGTATTAGCAGGGCGCGATATCGACTCTGCCTTGATGGAAGCGGAAGAGACTGTGAGATTCCTGATGGAGTTCTAAGAGGTTGGTAAGGTACTGTGAAGTGGCGTGCCACTTCACAGTACTATTATCGGCAAGGGCATCTAAAGGAGGGACTGTGGTGGCCAAAACTCTCAACAACCTCAAGCTCAAGAGTCGGCAGAGTATCATCGGTTGGGCTTTTGTCATTCCTGCTGCGCTCTTGATCTTCATCTTTTATTTCTACCCCATCGGCCGTGCGCTCTTTTTGTCGTTTCAAACGGGGATTGGCGCGAACATGCAGTTTGCAGGACTAGCGAATTACCGCAGATTGTTATCGGACAATCTTTTCAAAACCTCGCTCACTAATGTTCTGACATTCCTGGCTTTGCAGGTTCCAATCATGCTGACCTTAGCTTTAGCACTAGCGTATCTGTTGAATGATAAGACCCTCAAGTTCCGTGGATTCTTCCGCACAGCGCTTTTCTTGCCCTGTGCTACGTCCCTGGTGTCTTATTCATTGATCTTCCGGTCCATGTTTGCCCTGGATGGCTTTGTGAATGCTCTGCTAACCAACCTCAATCTGATCACCAGTCCCATCAATTGGCTGGCGAATCCCTGGACAGCGAAACTTGTGATCGTCTTGGCGCTAACGTGGAGATGGACTGGGTATAACATGATCTTTTATCTAGCGGCCTTGCAGAACATTGATGCTTCCATCTTTGAAGCCGCAGTCATCGATGGTGCCGGAGCAGCCGCTCGCTTCTTTCGAATCGTAGTTCCGATGCTAAGGCCTATCATTCTGCTAACCGCCATCGTTTCTACAAACGGGACTCTGCAGTTGTTTGACGAGACGTTCAATATCACCAATGGTGGCCCGGCCAATGCCACGATTTCGATCTCGCAATACATCTATAGACTATCCTTTCAATACTCACCGCGCTTTTCGTATGCGGCTGCTATCTCCTTTGTAGTCTTCATTCTTGTTGCCTTCTTGGCCATGATTCAAATGAGAGTAGGTGACCAGAGATGACGAAGTCAAAGATAGCGAATGTTCTTAAGTATGTCTTTCTTTTTGTTGCAGCCATGATCTCGATTTTCCCATTGGTTTGGATGTTTATCTCAGCAACAAACACCAGTGGTGATGTGTTGGGGGGACGTCTGCTGCCAGGTACGAACCTGCTAGTGAATTTCCGAGCCTTGACTGCGAGAGCTGATATTGGCCAAGCTCTTTGGAACTCACTTCGGAATGCCCTTGTTGCAACTGTTGCGAGTCTGGTAGTCTGTTCCATTGCAGGGTATGGATTTGAGGTGTATCACGATCGGGGGAAGGACTTTCTGATGAGGGTGCTCTTGCTCTCGATGATGATTCCCTTCGCGGCGATTATGATCCCCTTATTCATGATGGTAGGCCAGCTTAATCTCTTGAGCACGACAACGGCCTTTGTTCTGCCGACCGTATCAACAGCGTTCTTGATCTTCTTGTTCAGGCAGAGTGCAAGGTATTTTCCCAGAGACATCATAGAGTCCTCGCGCCTCGATGGGTTAAGTGAGCTAGGGATCTTTTTGCGCATGTACATCCCAGTCATGCGTTCTACGTATGCCACAGCCGGCATCATTACTTTTATGGCGGCTTGGAATAACTATCTCTGGCCGCTGATCATTATGCAGAGCGAGGAAAGTCGCACAATGCCTCTCTTGCTGTCGAACTTGGTTGCAGGCTATGTCACAGATTATGGTTTGCTGATGCTTGCCATATCCATCAGTGTTCTACCGACCATTGTCATCTTCTTACTCCTCCAACGATCCTTTGCGGAAGGGATTGTGCTGTCTGTCAAGTAGGAGTCGATGTCAGGGAGTATGGTGCGCGGTCTCGTTGGCTCAAGACAAAGATCCTTGACAGACGCGTACTTATGTGCTTTAATCTCATTAATAGCGAACAGCGATGAAGAGAAGAGCCTATCAGTAGTCTTTGAAGCGAGCTAGGGATGGTGCGAGCCTAGCAAGAAACGCTCATGGGCAGACACCTCGGAGTTGCCATCTGATCAAAAGGATGTGCCGGTATCCACCGTTACCTGGACTAAAGATAACTCTTGCTTAGAGTTTGAATTTGGGTGGCACCACGATAACCTCGTCCCATAGCGGACGTGGTTTTTTTTATAAGCAGAGTTAACTAGGGTGGCACCGCGTCCATCACGCCCCTAGCCGGTATCCGGTTGGGGGTTATTTTCATCTAGAGAGGGAGAGGAACATGAAACGCATACTCATTGAAGAGCTTAGCAACTGTCGTGAAGAGCAAGTAATGGTGAAGGGGTGGGTGCTACGCATTCGCCGCCTGAGTCAAGTGGTCTTTCTCATCCTACGGGATCGTACAGGAATCCTGCAGGTCGTTGTCGAGCCTTCTTTACTCGAAGGGGCGGAAATTAGCACAGAGAGTGTGGTGGAGATTGTCGGTCTTGTCAAGTCTGAACCAAGATCCAAGGCAGGTTTTGAGTTGGAAGCCAGGTCCATCAAGGTTGTGTCTTTGGCTGAGAACCTTCCCATTCAGGTCAATGGGGCGACCCTGAACGTCCCCCTGGACATGGCCCTGGATCATCGTGTCTTGAGTCTACGGCATGCCAAGATCAATCCAGTGTTCAAGATTCAGGCTGCATTATCACAAGCATTCCAGGACTTCTTGAACAGAGAAGGTTTCGTTCAAGTCTTTACACCCAAAATTGTGGCCAGTGGCACTGAGGGTGGAACTGAACTTTTTGCCCTAGATTACTTTGAAGAGAAGGCCTATTTAGCCCAGAGTCCTCAGTTCTACAAGCAGATGCTAGTCGGGGCTGGTTTTGAGCGGGTCTATGAGATCGGACACGTCTTCAGGGCGGAGAAGCATGCTACGTCGCGCCATCTCAATGAGTATGTAAGTCTCGATCTAGAAATGGGTTTTATCGAGGACGAGCATGACATCATGGATCTAGAAAACAGGCTTCTAGCGCACATGTTTGCCGAAGTTCAGGAACGAT